>NZ_JBHWUR010000089.1:0-30939 GCF_042737755.1 Streptomyces sp. NPDC059994 | reverse complement strand
TCCGCCGCTACATCATCTGGCGAAACCGCCACGCCGACGACAAGCACCTACGCGCCGTCGTCGACCGGGCAAACGTTGCCTGATGCGGCACTAGCCAACCACCCAGATGCCTTGATCTGCGGGGAAGCCCATTGCCCGCCCGTGATCGTGCGCCTCGCCAAAATCCTCCACGCGGCCGGACATACCGCCGTGATCCGCCCGTCCTGCACCGACTGCGGCCGATCCGACGTGGACCTCCCACGACGCGGCCCACGGGGACGCCTCTGCGTCAACTGCGCTACCCGCAGTAGCAAGGGCACCTGCGACAGATGCGGCCGCATCGGCACTCGGCTCGCCGCCCGGAGAGCCGAGGGGGTCATCTGCTACTCCTGCTACCGCGTCGACCCGAATGTCGTCGAGGAATGTGCTGCCTGCGGGCAGTTCCGCATGCCCGTCACCCGGCTTCCGGACAACTCGCCGCTCTGCACGAGCTGTTGGATTGCCCCTCAGCGCACCTGCACGAGGTGCGGATCCGTTGGCCCGGCCGGGTCGAACGGCCCCAACGGGCCGCTTTGCGTTCCCTGTCACCACCGACAGCAGAGGCCCGTCCGAGAGTGCGGCCGCTGCGGTCAAGTGCAACGCATCGCCCGCCGGGCCAGCGGATCACGGCCGGATATCTGCGAGGACTGCTACAACGGGCCTACCAAGACCTGCTCTGTCTGCGGAAACGTCCGTCCCTGCCAGCGTGGGACTGGCGGCTCATGGGCCTGCCGAAGCTGCCGCCCGGGGCTAACTCAGGAGTGCTGCCGCTGCGGACAGTCTTGCCCTGTTCACACCTACTGGCCGATCGGACCGGTCTGCTTGACCTGTTACACGGCCGTACTGGACGCGCCCGCGACCTGCTCGGGTTGCAGCCGCCACCAGCCGCTGATCGGCATCACCGAGGACGGCACCGGGATCTGCGGCGCTTGCTCGGGCACTGCCTTTGACTACACCTGCCGCACCTGCGGCCTCGGCGGCCGCGCCTACGCCGACTCCCAGTGCGCCCGTTGCGTGCTTGCTGAACGCGTCCAGCAAGTGTTGTCCGGCCCCGACGGGTACGTCCCGGCACAGCTACAGCCGCTGCGGGATGCGCTGGCCCATGTGGACCGTCCCCGCAGCATCCTGGGCTGGCTCAAGCACAGCCCCAACGCCGCCTTGTTCGCCAGCCTGGCTGCCACCGGTGAACCAATCACCCACCAGCAGCTCGACCAGCTCCTGCCCAGCCGTCACCTTCACTACGTCCGGCACACTCTCGTCCACCTCGGTGTTCTCTCCGAGCGCGATGAGGAACTCGACCGCATCCCTGCCTGGCTGGACACGATCCTCGCCGACCGCTCCGCGAGACACGTCCAGCTGATCTGTCCCTACGTGCACTGGTACTTGCTGCGAAGGGCCCGGCGTCGTGCCGCCCAGAGACGCCGCCCGGCCGAGCCGGGCTCGTTCCTCCGCACCCGTGTCCTGGTGGCCCTGGAGTTCCTCACCTGGCTGGACGAACACGGCATCGCGCTGGGCGAGCTCACGCAAGGTGACCTCGACCGCTGGCTGGACACGGGCAACACCCGTATCTACACGATCCGCTACTTCCTGTCCTGGACCACCGACCGCGGCCTCACCGACAAGCTCAAGGTGCCCTCCATGCCACGGCAGCAGCCCAGCCAACTGATGGACGAAGACGAACGTTGGCAACTGTTGAAACGGTGCCTGACAGACTCGGCCATGGCCCTAGACACCCGGGTCGCCGGCGCTCTGATCCTGCTCTTTGGCCTGCACGCCTCCCACGTCCGGCACCTGACCGCGACCCAACTCACCGGCCGCGCCGACAACACCTACCTCACTCTCGACCGGCACCCGATCCTGCTGCCGCCCTGCCTCGCTAAGCTCCTGCACCAACTGGCCGAGGCACCGCACACCCGTGCCGCCCTTACTCGCGTCGACCGCGGTGAGCCCTGGCTCTTCCCTGGACTGGTCCCCGGCCGCCCCACATCGCAGACGGGACTCAGCACGAAGCTCCTGGCTTATGGCATCAACACCCGGCCCGCCCGCAATGCCGCCCTGGTTGCACTCGCCGGAGATCTGCCTGCACCGGTCCTCGCGAGCATCCTCGGTCTCCATCTTGAAACCGCTGTCCGCTGGGCCGCGTTCGCCAAGGCCTCCTGGGCCGACTACCTTGCCGCTCGTGTCGCGGACCTCCGCCAGCAGACGAATACGACGCCTCAGAAATAAGCGGTCTCCGCCAGGACACCGAGCGCCTTCAGGACGTGAAGTAGCTGGTAAGGGCGGTGGCGCCGATCTCGGGGCTCCACCGCCTTCGGCGAGCGTGACGCCTGGCTGTTGTGTTTGATGCAACGCGCCGCCGCGTCGAGGGCTTGTCGCGGCGATTGCTCTCGTGGCATGCTCCAGGCCATGATCAAGAGAATCGAGTCCTCCGTCCGCCGATGAGCGGGACGACCGGGACAGGACTGCCCGGATCACCGACAACGCTGTTCGACCACGCGCTGCGGCTACATCAACTGGTTCCGGATGAGCCGCTTCCGCGCGACGGGTATCCCTTTCCCGATGACGCGTTGCACCGTCGCCGAGGCCCGAAGGCACCCAAAGACCGGCACTTGGCCGGCAAGGATATTGCGCTCATTCTGGACACGCATTTCGTGAGGGCCTCTGCCCTGCCCAGCGAACTGGCCGACGTCTTCCACGACGTCTATGTCCCGATTCACCACAACGAGCACATCGCCGCCGCGGCTGCGCGGGTGGACATAGAACGCGCTCGTCAAACGGGCCGCTGGCTGGTCCGCTATGGCACCGATCGCTGCTCAGTCACCGTCGGGCTTGCCCTGCTCGCCGTTGTGGGAACAGCTGACGACATCCCACTGATTCAGACGATCGGGCTGCTCTCCGAACGCTTCGGGCCGCTGGCGGCGCACGCCTTAGAGCGGCAGATGGGAGGAGTCGAAGCCCTGCTCTGGCTCGCCGAGCGAGTCACCGGCTGGGGACGCGTCTATGTCGTCGAAGCTCTCTGCAGACTTGACGACCCAGCTGCCCGACGATGGCTGCTGCGCAGGGCCTGTGACGGCGACTTCCTCAACGGATACTTCGCCGGCAAGGTCGCCACAGTCGTCAGACTCCATGAGGCGCTTGCAGAGCTCGACACTGACAGCGAGATGGTCGACCACATCGGTCGGCTACTCCATCTCATGAGCGACTGCGGGGGGATGGGACTCACCCTCGCTCACTACCCCCATTCGAGAGTGGTCCTGGAAGCTCATGCCCGCCGTGTGGGTTTGCTCAGCCCGACCACGGAGCGCTACTTCACGATCGCGGTGCTCACTCAGCACCTGACTACGGAGCTTTCCGAGGCTGCGGGGTGCACCGTGGCACAACAGGAAGCGCTCCGGGCGACCTATCTCGAGGTGCTCGACCGCGAGGAGTGGACCCTGGCCGCACGTGCCGGGATCGCCGCGGATGACAACCGGATGCGGTGGCTCGCCGACCACAGGGCGCCACAGCTGAGGCTGCGTGCGTTCCCCGATCGAGAGCCAGATGCCGAGGAATAGCGCACGCCAGGAATAAGTGGTCTGCGCCAGTATCACGGGCGCTCGAAGCCCGAGCGCTCCTGAGGGCTGAGAGGCCCTGCCCTGTGGGGACCGGTGAACTGCCGGTCCCCACAGGGGCGTTCGGGGGCAGGCGCACGCCCTCGTTCTTCACCTGCGTACTACGTACGCGGGAGTCAGACAGGTCGTGCGCCCATCGCGGCGGTGAAGGCGTCCGGGTCCAGGTCGAAGCCGCGCACGGCCGGGTGGAAGACCCAGGCGCCGCCCGAGGTCCGGACGAACTCCGCGACCGTCGCGGCCGTGCTGTGCGCGACGGTGGAGAAGTCGTCGCTCGCCAGCTCCGTGTAGCCCTCGCGGATGTGCACCTCGGGGTGGGCGATGTCCGCGAAGACGAGCCGGTCCGGGCGCTGCTGGATGACCACGCCGACCACGATCCGGGCATGCGCGTCCGGCTGGCGGGCGAACTCCAGCGTCAGCACCTCGTCGTCCCCGAAGCCCCTTCCGGTGGTGCTGTCGCGGCTCAGATAGACCGTGCCGTCAGGGGAGCGGCTGTCGAAGTGCACCAGATAGGCGGGGCTGCCGTACGGATCGGACGCCGTGTAGACCGCGGCGATCACATCGAGGTCGTGGCCCGGGGAGCCGACCGGGCTCGGGTCCCACCGCAGTGCCACCACGACCTTGTCGAGCCCCTTGCTGAAGCCGCTCATCCCCAAACCCCTCCCCGTGACTGCCCGTTGTCAGCCGCTCACCGACCATGCTGCCACGCGCGCGGGGCGAACCGGTCCGCCGGAGTGGGACCGTGGCCGTGGGCGGGGGCCGTACGATGGCGCGGTGCTGGTCAAGTGGATTCGCTGCACTGTGGTCGACCGTCCCGGCTTCGACCGGGGGCAGCGGAAGTGGGCGGGACTGCTGGGGGAGCCGGGATTCAGAGGCCAGGGCGGCGGGTGGAGCCGGGGGCGGCCCGATGTCGCGCACGTCTTCACGTTCTGGGAGAGCCGGCCGTTCTACGACTCCTTCATGGCGCGCGCCCACGACCGCCTCGCCGCCGCGCAGTCCGGCACGTTCAGGGACGCGCGTGCCAAGCTGTTCGACCACCGCTTCGACGTGAAGACCGGCTTCGAGCCGCGCTTCACCGATGCCGATGTGGTGCGGGTGGCGCACTGCCGGGTGCACGCCGACCGCGTCGAGCACTTCGCGTCGGCGCAGGAGCGGATCTGGAACCCGGCGATGGCCGGGTCGCCGGGGATGCTGCGCGGGGTCTTCGGGGAGGCGCCGGGCAATGAGTTCCTGGTGCTGTCCATGTGGCGGTCGGCGGCCGAGCACGGCAAGTACCGGGCCGACCGGGTGGAGCGGCTCTCGCTGCGCGCGGGGACGGAGGCCGACGTGGCGGGCCTGTCCGGGGCCGTCGTCGACCTGAACCCCAGCTGGACGGTGTGAGCGATACGCCGGATGGCGGCCGGACGGCTGCTCGAATGTCAGACCGGCGATCTAGGGTTGACGCATGGCAAGACCGCGTCGCATCGTCCTCGTCCGGCACGGCGAGTCGGAGGGGAACGCCGATGACACCGTGTACGAGCGCGAGCCCGACCACGCGCTGCGGCTCACCGAGGCCGGGCTGCGCCAGGCCCGCGCGACCGGGGTGGGGCTGCGCGAGATATTCGGCCGCGAGCGCGTCAGCGTCTACGTCTCGCCGTACCGGCGCACGCATGAGACGTTCCGGGCGTTCGGGCTCGATCCGGAGCTCGTACGGATCAGGGAGGAGCCCAGGCTCCGCGAGCAGGACTGGGGGAACTGGCAGGACCGCGACGACGTACGGCTGCAGAAGGCCTACCGGGACGCGTACGGACACTTCTTCTACCGCTTCGCCCAGGGCGAGTCGGGGGCGGACGTGTACGACCGGGTGGGGTCGTTCCTGGAGAGCCTGCACCGCAGCTTCGAGGCGCCGGACCACCCGCCGAACGTTCTGCTCGTCACCCACGGCCTGACGATGCGGCTGTTCTGCATGCGCTGGTTCCACTGGACGGTGGCGGACTTCGAGTCGCTCTCCAATCCGGGGAACGCGGAGAGCAGGACGCTGCTCCTCGGCCCGGACGGGAGGTACACGCTGGACCGGCAGTTCGCGCGGTGGCGCGTCCCCGAGCCGTACGGCATCACCGGTTAGAGTGGGTGTGCGATGACCGCTGACTCCACACTCGAATCACGTTTCGAACGCGCGCTGGGCAGCCTGCGGGGGCTGTCCGTGGGAGACGCCCTGGGCTCCCAGTTCTTCGTCCCCGCCCACTATCCGCTGCTCAAACGGCGCCGGCTGCCCGAAGGCCCGTGGCAGTGGACCGACGACACCGAGATGGCCTGCTCGGTGCTGGCCGTACTGGCCGCGCACGGCCGGATCGACCAGGACCGGCTCGCCCGCTCCTTCGCCGAGCACCACGACTTCGACCGGGGGTACGGCCCGGCCGTCAACCGGATGCTGCGGCTGATCCGGGAGGGCGGGGACTGGCGGGAGCTGGCCGCCGCGCTCTTCAACGGGCAGGGCTCCTGGGGCAACGGCTCCGCGATGCGGATCGCGCCCCTGGGTGCCTGGTACGCGGACGACCCGGAGCAGGCCACCCATCAGGCCGAGATCTCCTCGTACACCACCCACCAGCACCGCGAGGCCGTGGTGGGCTCGATGGCGGTGGCGGCCGCCGCCGCGCTGGCCGCCGCCCCGTCGGGCCCGCCGACGCCTGCGGAGCTGCTCGACGGCGTGGTGGCGCTGGTGCCGCGCAGCGCGGTCGGCGCGGGGCTGCGGCGGGCGCGGGACATGCTGGACTACGGGGACGCGGGCACGGTGGCCGCGGTGCTCGGGTGCGGGCGGCGGACCAGTGCGCACGACACGGTGCCGTTCGCGCTGTGGTCGGCTGCGCGGGGGCTCGGGGACTTCGAGAAGGCGTTCTGGACGACCGCGCAGGCGGGCGGCGACGTCGACACCACCTGCGCGATCGTCGGCGGGGTGATCGCGGCGGGCAAGGCCGGGGCGCCCCCGGCCGAGTGGCTGGCGCGGACCGAGGAGCTGCCGGGCTGGGTCCCGGCGACGGCTCCGCGCTGAGCCGGGCCTTCGGGCCTGGCCTTGGCCGGGAGCCCTTGGAGCCGGGGCGCCTTCCCCGGGCGCCCGGACCCGGGGCCGCCTGACCGCCGTGCCGGAGCCGCCTGATCACGGTGTCGGGCCTGCCTGATCACGGTGCCGGGGTCGTCTGATCGCGGTGTCGGGCCTGCCTGACCACGGTGCCGGGGTCGTCTGACCACGGTGCTGGGGTCGTCTGACCACAGTGCCGGGGCCGCCTGACCGCCGTGCCGGAGCCGCCTGATCACGGTGCCGGACCTGTCTCGTCACGTGCCCCGGACGCCCTGAACAACGGGTTCGGCCGGTCCGATCGCGCGGTACGGGGTGGCCGGGGTGTCATCGGCGTCCCGGGCGGCGTAACCTTGCTGGCGCCATGCCGTACGAACCACCCACCCACACCGTCGAGCGCTCGATTCGCGCCACCACCGGATGCAAGATCATTGCCGGTGTCGACGAGGTCGGACGCGGGGCGTGGGCCGGTCCCGTCACGGTGTGCGCCGCGATCACCGGACTGCGCCGCCCGCCCGAGGGTCTCACCGACTCCAAGCTGATCACTCCGAGGCGCCGCCTCGAAATGGCCGTGCTCCTGGAGTCCTGGGTGACGGCGTACGCGCTGGGCCACTCCTCGCCGCAAGAGATCGACGAGCTCGGAATGACCGCCGCGCTCCGTCTCGCCGCCGTCCGCGCGCTGGACGCGCTTCCGGTACGGCCGGAGGCGGTGATCCTCGACGGCAAGCACGACTACCTCGGTGAACCGTGGCGGGTCCGTACCGTCATCAAGGGGGACCAGTCCTGCATCGCGGTCGCGGCCGCCTCGGTGATCGCCAAGGTGCGCCGGGACGCGATGATGGCCGAACTCGGGGGAGCGGCGGGGGAGTACGAGGTGTTCGGCTTCGCCGACAACGCCGGCTACCCCTCGCCCACGCACAAGACGGCACTGGAGGACCGGGGGCCGACCCCGTACCACCGGCTGTCCTGGGCGTACCTCGACGCGCTGCCGCGCTGGCGGCACTTGAAGAAGGTCCGGGTCTCCGCGGCGGCGGCCGCACTGGAAAGCGGGGGCCAGCTCGGCTTCGACTTCTGAAATCCCTGGACTTTCCCCGCCCTTAACGGGGAGACTCCGCCCCGATCGCACTTTTGTGCCCACCCGGTGGTGCCCCATTCACCGGCGTTTGATAGACCTTTACCCATGCCTCTCATCCCCGAGGAGCCTCAGATTCACGAGAGCGCCCAGGGTCCCCGCGTCACTCCGGCCGCCGGCCGCACCGCGCCGACCCCCCGTCCCGTTCCTGGTCCGCGTACCGCGGCCGCACCGCGTCCCGGAACTCCGGGCCCCGGTCCCGCCCGGCCCACGCCCCCCGCGCAGCGCGCGCACGCCGCCGCGCAGCCCCAGGCACCCCGTCCGGAGACCGCTTCCGGACCGCAGATCCAGCTGATCCCGGCCCCGGCCGACGGCGCGCTCGACGCCGCGGGCGAGGCGGTGGACCTGCTGCTCGACACCGGCCGCGCGCCGGGCGAGATCCTGGTCCTCACCACCGGTGACCCGCACCCGTGGGCGGCGCACGAGCTGTCCTTCGGCGAGGAGCCGTACTGGGCGCAGCACGACGCGTGCGACGACGTCTTCTACGCGGACGCGGCGTACGCCGCCCGTGTGGCCGCCCGGCCCGTGGTGATCGTCGCCGTCAACGGCGGGGATGACGCTGCCGTCGGCGCGCTGCCGCTCGCGCGCGAGCGCGCGGGGGCGCTGCTGATCGTCTGCGGTGACCCGCAGCGGATCAACGCGGCGCTCAGCGCGGGCGTCTGAGCGGGGCGCTCGGCAGGGGCGGTTCTTTGTGCGCGGGCCGTCTTGGGCTGGTCGCGCAGTTCCCCGCGCCCCTGTAGGGCGCGCCACTGCGGACAGGCTCCCGGGGACTGACCCTAGCGGGCTGCCACCCTGCGCAGGGCCTCCGCCGATCCGCTGCGCAGTGGCAGGGGCTCGGGTTCGGTGTCCGACAGGGAGCCGGGGCGGGTGGTGGAGCTGGGGTGGCGGCCGCCGCGGCCCTCGCCCAGCACCTGCCAGCCGCCGCGCGTCAGCGTGATGTACGCGCCGCAGCGCAGCCCGTGCAGGGTGCAGGCGTCCCGCAGGCCCCACATCCAGGCGCCGTCCTCCTCGGTCCAACGCTCGTCGCCGTCACGGCAGTAGAGCAGTACGGCGGTGCGCACCGGGGTCCGGCGGCGCAGGTCGTGCGGGAGCACCCGGCGCAGATGCGCGAGGAGCGCGTTGCGGAACTCCCAGCCGTCGGCGGCGACCGGGCGCCGGACGAACGAGGCGCTGGCGGCCAGCCGTTCCTCGTGGTCCAGGACGGCGATCACCGCGGTCGACGGGGTCGGGCGGTGCCGGCTGTGCAGCCCGCTGACCACCTCGCGGGGGTTGCGCAGCAGCGGGATCCCCGCCGAGGCCCACTCTGCGGGCTCCAGCATCCTTGCGAGGCGGTTCGCCGAGGCCGCCGACATGAGGGACGACGCGCCTGCCGAGGCTGCGGACGGAGCGAATCCGAAGGTCACGGTCCTCCCTTCCGGATACGCGCCCACAGTGCGGGCAGGGCGGGTGAGGGCGCAGCACGGCAGGGCCCCGGACACCGGGTCCGCCGTTGAGGCGCGGTTCCAATTCTCGCTGGCTCGCGGGCACGCGGCAACGAGCAATTGGAGCCGCTGACTGGAATCGGAGGGTATGGCACTCATATCCCTGCCCAGTCGCATCCCCGGTCACGCCCCGGATTCCCAGCGGTCACCCCTGCACGGCGAGGACCAGCGGAAACACTCCCTGCGCGCCCGCCCGGCGCAGCAGCCGGGCCGCCACCGCCAGCGTCCAGCCCGAGTCCGAGCGGTCGTCGACGAGCAGCACCGGGCCGCCCGCCTCCCGCACCGCCCGCGCCAGCTCGTCCGGCACCGTGAAGGCGTGGTGCAGGGCGCGCACCCGCTGGGCGCTGTTGGAGGCGGGAACGCGGGCTCCGGCGGCCTCCTCCCCGTACTCCACGCGTCCGAGGAGGGGCATGCGGCCGATCTCCGCGATCCGGGCGCCCAGCGACTCGACGAGGCGGGGCCGGGTGAGCGAGGCGACGGTGACCACTCCGGCGGGCCGGGGCGGCGCGTCGGGGCCGCCGCCCGCCCAGCCGCCGGGGCCCTTGGCCCAGTCGGCCAGGACGGTCACCACGGCGTCGACCACATCGTCCGGAACCGGTCCGTCGGGGGTCTGGGGGGCGAGCATCGGGCGCAGCCGGTTGCCCCAGCCGATGTCCGAGAGGCGGCCCAGCGCCCGGCCGGGGAAGGCCTGTTCGCCCGCGGGGATACGGCCCTTGAGGTCGACGCCGACCGCCGCGAGCCCGGTCGGCCACATCTTGCGGGGCTCGACCTCGACGCCCGGCCTGCCCAGCTCGCCCTTGGCCGCGTCCAGCGCCTTCCCGGAGACATCGGCGGTGAAGCGGGCGCCCGCGCAGTTGTCGCAGCGTCCGCACGGGGCCGCCTGCTCGTCGTCGAGCTGGCGGCGCAGGAACTCCATCCGGCAGCCGGTCGCCGACGCGTAGTCACGCATCGCCTGCTGCTCGGCGGAGCGCTGGCGGGCCACCCACGCGTACCGCTCCGCGTCGTACACCCAGGGTTGTCCGGTGGACGTCCAGCCGCCCTTGACGCGGTGGACCGCGCCGTCCACGTCGAGGACCTTGAGCATGGTCTCCAGGCGGGTGCGCCGCAGCTCGACCAGCGGCTCCAGGGCGGGCAGCGAGAGCGGGCGCCCCGCCTGGGCCAGCACGTCCAGGGTGCGGCGGACCTGCTCCTCGGGCGGGAAGGCGACCGAGGCGAAGTAGCGCCAGATCGCCTCGTCCTCCTTGCCGGGGAGCAGCAGCACCTCCGCGTGCTCCACACCGCGGCCGGCGCGGCCCACCTGCTGGTAGTAGGCGATGGGGGAGGAGGGCGAGCCCAGGTGGACCACGAAGCCGAGGTCCGGCTTGTCGAAGCCCATGCCCAGGGCCGAGGTGGCTACCAGCGCCTTGACCCGGTTGGCCAGCAGGTCGTCCTCGGCCTGCTGGCGGTCCGCGTTCTCCGTGCGGCCCGTGTAGGAGGCGACGGTGTGCCCGCACTGGCGCAGATACGCGGTGATCTCCTCGGCGGCCGCCACGGTCAGCGTGTAGATGATCCCGGAGCCCGGCAGTTCGTCCAGGTGGTCGGCGAGCCAGGCCAGGCGGTGCGCCGCGTCCGGCAGCGACAGCACGTTCAGACTCAGGCTCTCGCGGTCCAGGGGGCCGCGGAGCACCAGCGCGTCGGTGTCCGCGCCGGTGCCCAGCTGCTCCGCCACGTCGGCCGTCACGCGCGCGTTGGCCGTCGCCGTCGTCGCGAGGACCGGGACGCCCGGGGGGAGCTCGGCGAGCATGGTGCGCAGCCGGCGGTAGTCGGGGCGGAAGTCGTGGCCCCAGTCCGAGATGCAGTGCGCCTCGTCCACCACGAGCAGGCCGGTGGCCGCCGAGAGCTTGGGCAGCACCTCGTCGCGGAAGTCCGGGTTGTTGAGGCGCTCCGGGCTCACCAGGAGGACGTCGACCTCGCCCGCGGCCACCTCGGCCTGGACGGTCTCCCACTCCTCGGTGTTCGACGAGTTGATCGTGCGGGCGCGGATGCCCGCGCGGGCGGCGGCCTCCACCTGGTTGCGCATCAGCGCGAGCAGCGGCGACACGATCACGGTGGGGCCGCTGCCGCGCTCGCGCAGCAGCGAGGTCGCCACGAAGTACACCGCGGACTTGCCCCAGCCGGTGCGCTGGACGACCAGCGCCCGCCGCCCCCCGGCGACGAGCGCCTCGATGGCGCGCCACTGGTCCTCGCGCAGCCGGGCCGCCCCCGTCGGGTCGCCGACCAGGCGGGCCAGGACGGCGTCGGCCGCGGTGCGCAGATCCGTGGTGCTCGTGTGGTTCATGCCCCCATACAACAGGACGGGTCTGACATCCGGCCCGTCCATGGGCGCCACCGGCCCCGCCGCACGCCCCCGGGCCCGCCGCTACGGCGTGATGTGGTCCGAGCGCAGGCCGTCGAGCACGATGTCGATGTAGCGCCGCCAGTCGCCGGTGCGGCGGTGCACGATCGAGGTGAGGCCGCAGGTCAGGGCGAGGATGTCGACGCCCGCGATGTCGCGCCGGATGGAGCCGGTCGCCTGGCCCTTGCCGACCAGGTCCACGAGCTCGGCCTCCAGGTCGGCCCGCATGGTGCTGGGCGGGCCCTCGGAGCCGAGCGTGCCGCCGACGACGCTGGCGAAGCCGCGGTCGCGGGCCTCCACCTCGCCGACCCGGGTGAGCAGCATCTGGAGCGCTTCGAGCGGCTCGGCCGACTCGCGGCACACCGTGCGGTAGTACGTGAGGATCTCGCCGAAGCGCTGCTGGGAGGCCGCCACGACCATGGCTTCCTTGGTGGGGAAGTGGCGGTAGAGCGTGCCCACGCCGACCTCGGCGTGCCGGGCCACCTCGTCCATGGACACGTTGGCGCCGCGTTCCGCGAAGAGCTCGCGCGCCGCGTTCAGGACCCGGGCCCGGTTGCGCTCCGCGTCAGCCCGGAGCCGGCGGGGACCGCTCTCACTGACTGGCGTTGACGTTGGCATACGGAACCTCCCTCCGTTTGACTCTACTATGCCCTGCCGTTACCTACTGAACCAGCCCCGACTTCACGCCAGTTGGGGTATGCGGTTCGCAGTTGCCCAGTCGGTTCCAAAGGTCGGCCCCGGGTGTTGACAATGGCCTGGTAGCCGGAGTGAGACGGAAGGAAGAACACGATGTCGTTGCCCCTGGGGCGTACGAGTGCGCCGGAGGTGTCGGCGTCGGTGGAGGCATTCCTGACGGAGCCGCACATCGGTACGCTGACCACCATCCGGCCCGACGGGTCCCCGCACGTGGCGCCGGTGCGGTTCACCTGGGACGCGGAGGCGGGGCTCGCCCGGGTGATGACGGTGTCCTCGTCCCGCAAGGCCCGCAACCTGATCGCCACGGCGGGCGGCCGGGTGGCCATCTGCCAGGTGGCCGGGTTCAGTTGGGTCACGCTGGAGGGCACGGCCTCGGTCGTCGAGGAGCCCGCGCGGGTCACCGAGGGCGCGCGCCGCTACGCCAGGCGCTACCGTTCCGGCCCGCCCAACCCGCCCGGCCGCGTGGTGGTCGAGATCCGGGTCGACCGCGTGATGAGCCTGAACGTATAGGGAAGGCCTTGCGGCGAAGGCAGAGCCGCGACTGCCAAGCAGAGCGCGGCGGTACGGGGAACGTCCTCCCCGTACCGCCGCGCTCGTGTTCGTCGTGGGGTGCTCAGCCCTTGCGGGGCGGGGTGCCGGTCACCCAGATCATGCGCAGCGACAGCAGGGTCAGCCGCCAGCCGTCCGGGGTGCGCCGGGCCGTGGCGCTCACCAGGCTTCCGTTGGCGAATATCGGAGCGCGGTCGGCGTCCTCCGGATGGTCGGAGGGGTGGTGCACGTGGGTGGAGACGATGTTGGCGCGCAAAGAGGCATGGTCGCCGTCGATTTCGACCACGGCGGGCGAGTTGATGTGCTGGGTGCGGGCGAACGCCGCCAGCGCCGTGCTGTGGTACTCGGCGAGGCCCGCGATCCCCTCGTGCCGGCTCATCGGGAACTCGACGACGGCGTCCTCGGTGAACAGCCCCCGGGCCCAGGCGTCATCGAGCTTGTCGTCGTCCAGATTGATCAGGTAGCGGTCGAGCAGTCCCGCGACATCGGCGGTGGATTGGCTTGAGGTCATGGTTGAGGATGACTCCGGAACAGGCCTCTGACCAAGACTCCTTGTAGCGGAGTTGACGTACTTGTCAAAGGCCTGTACTAGCAGCTATTTACGCTCGGTTGCCCCCTCGGGATACTGGAGAAACGCCAGTCGGAAGAGGGTAGATGTCTAACTTTGACGCGGACGTAATTATCGCGGGAGCCGGCCCCACTGGACTCATGCTCGCAGGCGAACTGCGCCTGAACGGCGTGTCCGTGATTGTCGTCGATCGCCTTGCCGAGCCGATACAGCAGTCGCGGGCTCTGGGATTCTCGGCGCGTACCATCGAGGAATTCGGCCAGCGCGGACTGCTGGAGCGTTTCGGTGGTGTGGACGTCATTCCGGTCGGCCATTTCGGCGGAGTGTCCATCGATTACCGGTTGGTCGAGGGCGGTTCGTACGGGGCCCGGGGCATCCCCCAGTCGCGCACCGAGGGCGTGCTGGCCGGCTGGGCCGGGCAGCTGGGCGCCGAGGTCCGCCGCGGGGTCGAGGTCACCGGCCTGGAGGACGGCGCCGACGGGGTCACCGTGGAGGTCTCCACGCCCGACGGACCGGCCACGCTGCGCGGCCGTTTCCTGGTGGGCGCGGACGGCGCCCGCAGTGTGGTGCGCAAGCTCGCGGGCATCGACTTCCCGGGCACCGACCCGGCCATCGAGCTCCGGTTCGCCGACATCAGCGGGGTGCCGTTGCGCCCGCGCTTCAGCGGCGAGCGGGTGCCCGGCGGCATGGTCATGGTGCTGCCGCTCGGCCCGGAGCGCTGCCGGATCGTCTACTTCGACCGGAGCGAGCCGCTCCGCAAGAGCCCGGACCCGATCACCTTCGACGAGGTGGCCGAGGCGTTCAAGCGCCTGTCCGGCGAGGACATCAGCGGCGCCACCGTGCACTGGGTCTCCACCACCACCGATGTGAGCCGCCAGGCCGCCGAGTACCGCAAGGGCCGGGTCTTCCTGGCCGGCGACGCCGCGCACATCCACCTGCCCATCGGCGCCCAGGGAATGAGCGCCGGCGTGCAGGACGCGGTGAACCTCGGCTGGAAGCTCGCCCTGGAGATCAAGGGCCAGGCCCCCGAGGGCCTGCTCGACACGTACCACTCCGAGCGCCACCCGGTCGGCGCCCGGGTGCTCACCAACACGCTCGCCCAGCGGATCCTCTATCTGGGCGGCGACGAGATCACCCCGCTGCTCGATGTCTTCACCGAGCTCACCGGGTTCGAGGACGTCCAGAAGACGCTGATCGGGATGGTCACCGGACTGGACATCCGGCACGACGTGGGCGAGGGCGACCATCCGCTCCTCGGCCGCCGTCTCAAGGACGAGGAACTGGTGGTCGACGGCAAGAAGACCACCAACTTCGAGCTGCTGGCGGCCGGCAAGGCCGTTCTGTTCGACCTCACCGACGACTCCCACCTGCGAGAGCTCGCCGCGGGCTGGGCCGACCGTGTCACCACGGTCACCGCAGAGCAGCACGACTGCGACGCGGGCCTGGACGCCTTCCTTGTGCGTCCCGACGGCTACGTCGCCTGGGTCTCCCCCTCCGCCTCGCGCACGGAGGGGCTCGCCGAATCCCTCAACCGATGGTTCGGCCGGGCCAACTGAGCTGGGCCTGACTCCCTTTCACCCGTACACCCGAAGGAAGCGAAGAACATGCCCAAGATTTCCTCCGATGACCAGAACCTGACCGTCCTCAACCTCTTCTCCACGGACGCCCCGGAGAAGCAGGAGGGCCTGCTCGGCGCGATGCGCGAGATCGTCGACTCGGCCGCCTACCCGGGCTGGATGTCCTCCACCGTGCACGCCGGTGTGGACAAGCCGGGCACGGCCAACTTCATCCAGTGGCGCAGCCGCGCCGACCTGGAGGACCGGTACGACGGCGAGGAGTTCAAGCACCGCACGCTGCCGCTCTTCGGCGAGCTGACCACCTCGATCCGTCTGCTGCAGAACAACATCGCGTACTCGCAGACCAAGTCGGGCGACGGCGTCGAGATCTCCCCGGAGCGCACCGACTACACCGTGATCGCGGTCTTCGGTGTCGAGGAGAAGAACCAGGACGACCTGGTCGACGCGCTCGGCCCGTCGATGAAGTTCCTGAGTGACGTTCCCGGCTACGTCTCCCACACGATCCTCAAGGGCATCGCCGCCCGCGGCCTTGAGGGCTCCTTCGTGGTCTCCTACTCGCAGTGGGAGAGCAAGGAGGCGTTCGACGCCTACCAGGCCGTGCCGCAGGGCGACAAGCCCGCCGCCCGCCAGGACGCCGAGAAGCGCACCGGCTCGCTCCTGACGTCGGTGGACTCCAACACCTACCGCGTGGTCCACACCCGCGCGGCCGGCCAGTAACACCTCAAAGCACCACAGCACCACAGCACCACGGAACGCCCGGCTCCTCTCCAGGAGCCGGGCGTTCCGGCGTTCCGGGCCCCAACGCGCAGGGGAGACGCTCCGGTTCGCGACCTGACGACACCTGACGCCGACGTGACACTTCCGCGTCAGGCACCTGCCCATCGCTGCCGGTTCTCTGACATGGCTGCGGTGTATTTGCGGAACCTGACCGAACCGGACGTAGACCTGAACCGGGGCGCCTTGAACGGCGAGCGGGATCAGAAGACCCTTGAATACATGATCCGGGGCGTGGTTCGCCACCGCTGATCCTCTCGCTCAACTCCCGTTCATGGCCCTCATATTCGGGCGCGTCCGACGTCGTACGCGCCAGGAGCACGGCCAGTGCCGGATCAACCGCAACCGCTGAGGAGCGAAAACGTATGCACAGCACGCTGATCGTCGCCCGCATGGAACCCGGTTCGAGCACCGACGTCGCCAAACTGTTCTCCGAGTTCGACGCGACGGACATGCCGCACCTGATGGGGACGCGGCGCCGCCAGCTGTTCTCGTACCGGGGCCTCTACTTCCACCTGCAGGACTTCGACGCGGACAACGGCGGTCAGCTGATCGAGGCCGCGAAGAACGACCCGCGGTTCGTCGGGATCAGCAACGACCTCAAGCCGTTCATCCAGGCGTACGACCCGGCCACCTGGCGCTCGCCCGCCGACGCCATGGCCGCCCGCTTCTACAACTGGGAGGCGGGCGCGTGACAACGCCTCGCAGGGTCGTCATCACGGGGATGGAGGTGCTCGCCCCGGGTGGAATCGGCAGCAAGAACTTCTGGAGCCTCCTCAGCGAGGGCCGCACGGCGACGCGCGGCATCACCTTCTTCGACCCGACGCCCTTCCGCTCCCGGGTGGCCGCCGAGATCGACTTCGACCCGTACGAGCACGGTCTGAGCCCGCAGGAGGTCCGGCGCATGGACCGCGCCGGGCAGTTCGCGGTCGTCGCCTCGCGCGGCGCGGTCGCCGACAGCGGCCTGGAGCTCGGCGGACTCGACCCGTACCGCATCGGTGTCACCGTCGGCAGCGCGGTCGGCGCGACCATGGGCCTCGACGAGGAGTACCGGGTCGTCAGCGACGGCGGCCGGCTCGACCTCGTGGACCACAAGTACGCGGCCCCGCACCTCTACAACCACCTGGTGCCGAGCTCGTTCGCGGCCGAGGTCGCCTGGGCCGTCGGGGCCGAGGGCCCCAGCACCGTGGTGTCCACCGGCTGCACCTCCGGTATCGACTCGGTCGGCTACGCCGTCGAGCTGATCCGCGAGGGCTCCGCCGACGTCATGATCGCCGGGTCCTCGGACGCGCCGATCTCGCCGATCACGATGGCGTGCTTCGACGCGATCAAGGCCACGACGAACCGCCACGACGAGCCCGAGACGGCGTCGCGGCCGTTCGACAACTCCCGCAACGGCTTCGTGCTCGGCGAGGGCACCGCCTTCTTCGTACTCGAAGAGCTGGAGAGCGCGCAGAAGCGCGGCGCCCACATCTACGCGGAGATCGCGGGCTACGCCACGCGCTCCAACGCGTACCACATGACCGGTCTGCGCCCCGACGGCGCGGAGATGGCCGAGGCGATCCGGGTGGCGCTCGACGAGGCGCGGATGAACGGCGACGAGATCGACTACATCAACGCCCACGGCTCCGGCACCAAGCAGAACGACCGCCACGAGACGGCGGCCGTCAAGCGGATCCTCGGCGACCACGCGTACCGGACGCCGATGAGCTCCATCAAGTCGATGGTCGGGCACTCGCTCGGCGCGATCGGCTCGATCGAGATCGCCGCCTCGGCGCTCGCCATGGAGTACAACGTCGTGCCGCCCACGGCGAACCTGCACACGCCCGACCCCGAGTGCGACCTGGACTACGTCCCGCTGACCGCCCGCGACCGGAAGACCGACGCGGTCCTCTCGGTCGGCAGCGGCTTCGGCGGTTTCCAGAGCGCCGTGGTGCTCGCCCGTCCCGAGAGGAAGCTCGCATGACGTCGTCCGTGGTGGTCACCGGCCTGGGGGTGGCGTCGCCCAACGGGCTCGGCATCCAGGACTACTGGGCGGCGACCGTCGGTGGTAAGAGCGGCATCGGCCGCATCACCCGCTTCGACCCGTCGTCCTACCCGGCCAAGCTGGCCGGCGAGGTCCCGGGCTTCGTCGCGGAGGACCTGCTGCCGAGCCGGCTGCTCCCGCAGACCGACCGGGTGACCCGGCTCGCGCTGGTCGCGACCGACTGGGCGCTCGCCGACGCGGGCATCACCCCGGCCGAACTCCCCGACTTCGACATGGGCGTGGTGACCGCGAGCGCGGCCGGCGGCTTCGAGTTCGGCCAGGGCGAGCTCCAGGCCCTGTGGTCCAAGGGCAGCCAGTACGTCTCGGCGTACCAGTCCTTCGCCTGGTTCTACGCGGTCAACAGCGGCCAGATCTCCATCCGCAACGGGATGAAGGGCCCCAGCGGCGTGGTCGTCAGCGACCAGGCCGGCGGCCTCGACGCGGTGGCGCAGGCCCGGCGGCAGATCCGCAAGGGCACCTCGCTGATCGTCTCCGGCGCCATCGACGCCTCGGTCTGCCCGTGGGGCTGGGTGGCCCAGCTGGCCAGCGACCGGCTCTCCACCAGCGAGGAGCCGACCCGCGCCTACCTGCCCTTCGACAGCGAGGCGGCGGGTTACGTGCCCGGCGAGGGCGGCGCGATCCTGATCATGGAGGACGCCGAGGCGGCCCGCGCCCGCGGCGCCCGCATCTACGGCGAGGTCTCCGGATACGGCTCGACCATCGACCCGAAGGCCGGCTCCGGCCGTCCGCCGGGGCTGCGCAAGGCCATCGAACTCGCCCTGGCCGACGCGGGGGTCGCCCCGGGCGACGTGGACGTGGTCTTCGCCGACGCGGCCGCCGACCCCGAGCTCGACCGCCAGGAGGCCGAGGCGCTGGGCGCGGTCTTCGGCACCCGGGGAGTCGCGGTCACCGCGCCCAAGACGATGACCGGACGGCTCTACTCGGGCGCGGCCCCGCTGGACCTGGCCGCCGCCTTCCTCGCCATCAAGGACGGGGTCATCCCGCCCACCGTGCACATCGACCCGGCCGCCGAGTACGACCTGGACCTGGTCCTGGGCGAGCCGCGCACCGCCGAGGTGCGCACCGCCCTCGTCCTCGCCCGCGGCTACGGCGGCTTCAACTCCGCCGTGGTCGTCCGCGCCGCGTAAGCGCTCCGCGGGAAGCGCAGTCGGAAACGCCGATATTCGACTGCGGACCGTCTGTGGCTGGTCGCTCCCCCAAGTTCTCGGCTTCGCTCGAACAGGGGGACCCCCATCGCGGCGGAGCCGCACAGTGACGCAGCCCCGCGCCCCTTCAAGGGCGCGGTACGCACCACCCACAGACAACTGGCAACGCCGCACACCTAGGAAAGGGAAGTTCCCATGGCCACCACGTTCACCCTCGACGACCTCAGGCGCATCCTCCTTGAGGCAGCGGGCGCCGAGGAGGGCGTCGACCTGGACGGCGACATCCTGGACACCGAGTTCGAGGTCCTGGGATACGAGTCGCTCGCGCTCCTGGAGACGGGCGGCCGGATCGAGCGTGAGTACGGCATCTCGCTGGACGACGACGCGCTGACCGACGCCACCACGCCGCGCGCCCTCATCGACGTCGTCAACGCCCAGCTGTCCTCCGCGTCCGCCGCCTGAGCCACAGACAAGGAACAACGACCATGACCGAGAACACCGCACGGGTCGCACTGGTGACGGGCGCCACGAGCGGCATCGGGCTCTCCGTGGCCCGTCTGCTCGCCTCCCAGGGACACCGGGTCTTCATCGGCGCGCGCAACGCCGAGAACGTCACCGAGACCGTCAAGCAGCTCCAGGGCGAGGGCCTCGACGCCGACGGCTCGGCGCTCGACGTCACCGACGCCGACAGCGTCAAGGCCTTCGTCCAGGCGGCCGTCGACCGCTTCGGCACCGTCGACGTGCTGGTCAACAACGCCGGCCGGTCCGGTGGCGGCGTCACCGCCGACATCGAGGACGAGCTGTGGGACGCCGTCATCGACACCAACCTGAACAGCGTCTTCCGGGTCACCCGCGAGGTCCTCAACACCGGCGGTATGCGCCACAAGGACCGCGGCCGGATCATCAACATCGCCTCCACCGCGGGCAAGCAGGGCGTCGTCCTCGGCGCCCCGTACTCGGCCTCCAAGCACGGCGTGGTCGGCTTCACCAAGGCCCTGGGCAACGAGCTCGCGCCCACCGGCATCACGGTCAACGCCGTCTGCCCCGGATACGTCGAGACGCCGATGGCGCAGCGCGTGCGCCAGGGCTACGCCGCCGCGTACTCCACCTCCGAGGACGCGATCCTGGAGAAGTTCCAGTCCAAGATCCCGCTCGGCCGCTACTCCACCCCGGACGAGGTCGCGGGTCTGGTCGGCTACCTGGCCTCCGACACGGCCGCCTCCATCACCGCGCAGGCGCTCAACGTCTGCGGCGGCCTCGGCAACTTCTGATCCGCCAAGTTCCCGAAGGAGGAGTGGTTATGACGACCCGTGAGGTCGAGCACGAGATCACCGTAGACGCCCCCGCCGCAGCCGTGTACCGGCTGCTGGCGGAGGTGACCAACTGGCCGCGGATCTTCCCGCCCACGATCTATGTGGACCAGGTCGGCGAGCACGACAACCACGAGCGCATCCGGATCTGGGCCACCGCCAACGGCGAGGCCAAGAACTGGACCTCGCACCGCGAGCTGGACCCGGAGGGCCTGCGCATCACCTTCCGCCAGGAGGTCACCACGCCTCCGGTCGCGGCGATGGGCGGCACCTGGATCATCGAGACCCTGGCCGAGAACTCCTCGCGCGTGCGGCTGCTGCACGACTACCGGGCGATCGACGACGACCCCAAGGGCCTGGCCTGGATCGACGAGGCGGTCGACAAGAACAGCCGCTCGGAGCTGGCCGCGCTCAAGCAGAACGTCGAACTGGCCCACGCGACCGAGGAGGTGACGTTCTCGTTCACCGACACCGTCATCGTCCAGGGCTCGCCCAAGGACCTGTACGACTTCATCAACGAGGCGGACCTCTGGTCCGAGCGGCTGCCGCACGTGGCCGTCGTCCGGCTCACCGAGGACACCCCCGGGCTCCAGACCCTGGAGATGGACACCCGCGCCAAGGACGGCTCGGTGCACACCACCAAGTCGTACCGGGTGACCTTCCCGCACCACAAGATCGCGTACAAGCAGGTCACGCTGCCCGCGCTGATGACCCTGCACACCGGGATCTGGACGTTCGAGGAGACGCCCGAGGGCACGGCCGCCTCCTCGCAGCACACCGTCACGCTCAACACGGACAACATCGCGAAGATCCTCGGCCCCGAGGCCACCGTCGCGGACGCCCGTGAGTACGTGCACACCGCGCTGTCCACCAACAGCACGGCGACGCTCAACCACGCCAAGACGTACGCCGAGCAGAAGGGCTGAGCCAGAAATGACCCCGGACCGCCCGGACACACAGGTCATCGTCGTCGGCGCCGGCCCCGTCGGGCTTCTGCTCGCCGGTGAGCTGCGTCTTGGCGGCGCCGATGTGGTCGTACTGGAACAACGGGCCACGCCCACCACGGAGTCGAGGGCCTCCACGCTGCACGCCCGCACCATGGAGCTCCTCGACAGCCGCGGCCTGCTCGACGTCTTCGGGACGCCGCCGAACGAGCCGCGCGGCCACTTCGGCGGCATCCCGATGGACCTCACGCTGCCCAGCCCCTTCCCCGGGCAGTGGAAGATGCCCCAGACCCGGACCGAGGCCCTGCTCCAGGAGTGGGCGCTCTCGCTGGGCGTGGACATCCGGCGCGGCCACGAGCTGCGCGAGGTGTCCGACCGGGGCGACTTCGTCGAGGCGACCGCGGCCGGGCCCGAGGGCACGGTCGTGGTGCGCGGTGGCTTCCTCGTCGGGTGCGACGGCGAGGACTCCACCGTGCGCCGCCTCACCGGGGCCGAGTTCCCGGGCAACGACGCCGGCCGCGAGCTGCTGCGCGCGGACGTGGCCGGCGTCACCATCCCCAACCGCCGCTTCGAGCGGCTGCCCGCCGGGCTCGCCATCGCGGCGACCCGCGACGGGGTGACCCGGGTGATGGTGCACGAGTTCGGCTCCACGGCCGAACCGCGCACCGGCGACCCGGAGTTCGGCGAGATCGCGGCGGTCTGGAAGCGCGTCACCGGCGAGGACATCAGCGGCGGGACCCCGCTGTGGGCGAACTCGTTCGGCGACGCCAACCGCCAGCTCACCCGGTACCGCAGCGGCCGGATCCTGTTCGCCGGGGACGCGGCCCACCGCCAGATGCCGATCGGCGGCCAGGCCCTCAACCTCGGCCTCCAGGACGCCTTCAACCTGGGCTGGAAGCTGGCCCTGCACCTCGGCGGGACGGCCCCTGAGGGCCTGCTCGACACGTACCACACCGAACGCCATGAGGTCGGCCGGCGGGTCCTGTCCAACATCAGGACCCAGGCCATGCTGCTGCTCGGCGGCCCCGAGGTGGAGCCTCTGCGCTCGGTGCTCACCGAGCTCCTCACCCACGACGACGTCCGGGCGCACCTCGCCGGGATGATCAGCGGTCTCGACATCCGCTACGACGTCGGCGGCCCCGGGCACCCGCTGCTCGGCGCCCGGCTGCCGGACGCGGGCCTGACCACCGGCGAAGGTCCGGTGAACACGGCCCAGTTGCTGCGCACCGCACGCGGTGTGCTCCTCGATCTGTCCGGCGGCGGTGCGGCGCTGCCGGACACCTCCGGCTGGGCGGGCCGGGTCACGGCGCTGCCGGCCGCGCCGGAGAAGGACGGCGCCCTCGACGGCGTGGGCGCCGTCCTGGTGCGGCCCGACGGGTACGTGGCCTGGGCCGGCGAGCCGGACACCGACGGCACCGGGCTGCGGGAGGCCCTGGAGCGCTGGTTCGGCCCCGCGCACTGAATCCCGTACAACCCCCCACCCCCGCGCACGACCGTACGACTCCACAGCACGACAGGGCACCACAGGGCACGTCCAGGAAAGGGAACACTATGGAGGGGACAGCCGTGGACACCGATGTCATCATCGTCGGCGCGGGTCCGACCGGTCTCATGCTCGCCGGCGAGCTGCGCCTCGGCGGGGCGCGGGTCGTCGTCGTCGAACGGCTGGCGGAGCCCACCGGGCAGTCCCGCGGCCTGGGCTTCACGGCCCGTGCCATGGAGATCTTCGACCAGCGCGGTCTGCTGCCCCGGTTCGGGCAGGGCGAGACGCTGGAGATCAGCCCGATGGGCCACTTCGGCGGGGTGCAGTTCGACTACACCGTCCTGGAGGGCGGGCACTTCGGGGCGCGCGGCATCCCGCAGTACAAGACCGAGGCGGTCCTGGAGGAGTGGGCGGCCGGTCTCGGCGTCGACATCCGGCGCGGCTGGGACTTCCTTGAGCTGACCGACGGCTTCCTGGACGGCGACGACGTCGAGATCACCGTCCAGACACCCCACGCGGTACGCAAGCTGCGCGCCTCCTACCTGGTGGGCGCCGACGGCGGCCGCAGCGTGGTCCGCGAGGCCGCCGGGTTCGACTTCCCGGGCACCTCCGCCACCCGGGCGATGTTCCTCGCCGACGTCACCGGCTGCGAGCTGCGCCCGCGCTTCCTGGGGGAGCGGCTCAACAACGGCATGGTGATGGCGGCCCCGCTCGCCCCGGGCGTGGACCGGATCATCGTCTGCCCCGACAACGCGCCCGCCCGCGCCAGCGGTGAGTCGGTCTCCTTCGAGGAGGTCGCCGCCGCCTGGCAGTCGATCACCGGTGAGGACATCTCGCACGGCGGCGCCGAGTGGGTCAGCTTCTTCAGCGACGCCACCCGCCAGGCCTCCGAATACCGGCGCGGCCGGGTCCTGCTGGTCGGCGACGCCGCCCACATCCACCTCCCGGCCGGCGGCCAGGGCCTGAGCACCGGCGTCCAGGACGCGGCCAACCTCGGCTGGAAGCTGGCCGCGGAGATCGCCGGGACCGCGCCCGAGGGGCTGCTCGACACGTACCACTCCGAGCGCCACCCGGTCGGAGCCCGGCTGCTGATGAACACCCGCGCCCAGGGCATGGTCTTCCTCGGCGGCCCCGAGGCCGACCCGCTGCGCCAGCTCTTCGGCGAGCTCATCCAGTACGACGACGTCAAGCGCCACCTCGCCGGGATCGTCAGCGGTCTGGACATCCGGTACGAGCTCGGTGACGGGTCGCATCCGCTGGTCGGCCGTCGTGTCGCGCACCGCACGCTGGTCCTGGCGGACGGCGAGACCAGTACCACCGAGCTGCTGCACCCGGCCCGCGGTGTGCTGCTCGACCTCGCCGACGACGCGGCGGTGCGTGCGGCTGCCGCCGGGTGGTCGGGACGGGTGGACGTCGTCACCGCCTCGGCCAAGCCGGTGGATGGCGGCGCCGATCCGCTCGCTGGTGCGGGTGCCGTGCTCGTACGGCCCGATGGATACGTCGCCTGGGCGGGGGACTCCGCCGAGGGGCTCCCGGACTCGCTGAGCCGGTGGTTCGGTCCGGCCGGGGCGTGACGCCCGACCCGCTCGGTCCTGGAGGCGCGTTCGCGTCCGCGGGCCGTCCTGGGTTGCTCGCGCAGTTCCCCGCGCCCCCCAGGGGGCGCGGGTCGCCGCCCATTCACCAGTCAACGCAAACGGGGGCATTGATGGAAAGCACGCTCGCACCGGCGGTCGTTTCCCAGGGTGTTCGCAGGATCACCCTGGACGCGGGCGGTGTCACTCTGTCCGCGCTGCTGTGCGAGCCGGAAGGCACCCCCCGCGCGACCGTCGTCGCCGTCCACGGCGGCGGCATGAGCGCCGGGTACTTCGACGGCCAGGCCCACCCCGAGCTGTCCCTGCTGACGCTCGGCGCCCGCCTGGGCTACACGGTCCTGGCCGTCGACCGGCCGGGCTACGGGCACTCCGCCGCCCAGCTGCCCAACGGCCTCACCGTCGCCGACCAGACCGACGTGCTGCGCGCCGGGATCGACGACTTCACCGCCAAGTACCCCACCGGCGCGGGCATCCTGCTCGTCGCCCACTCCTTCGGCGGCAAGCTGGCGCTCTCCGCCGCCGCCCACTGCACCGGCGACGGCCTCCTCGGCCTCGACATCTCCGGCTGCGGCCACCGCTACGCCGTCACCCCGGGCGTGCTCCGCAAGGGCCTCAAGCACATCGCCCGGCACTGGGGCCCGCTGCGGCTGTACCCGCCGAACACCTTCCGCAGCAGCGGCTCCCTCGTGGCGCCGATGCCGGAGCTGGAGGCGGGCGAACTGCCGCGCTGGCCCGAGCTGTTCGCGGCCCTGGCGCCGCGCGTCAGCATCCCCGTCCGGCTCACCTTCGCCGAGCACGAGGGCTGGTGGCTGCACGGGGACAAGGACCTCGCCGACCTCGCCGCGCAGCTCACCGCCGCACCCCGCATCGTCGTCGACCGCCAGCCGGACGCCGGCCACAACATCAGCCTCGGCTGGGCGGCCCGCTCCTACCACCTGCGCACGCTCGCCTTCCTGGAGGACTGCATCACCAGGGCGGGACGCGATGCCTGACCATCCGAGCCTATGACCAGCACCTTCGCCCATCCCTTCCGCTCCCTGGCGGTCCGCAACTTCCGGCTGTTCGCGGCCGGGCAGGTCGTCTCCGTCGCGGGCACCTGGATGATGGTCGTGGCCCAGGACTGGATCGTCCTGGGCCTGGCCGACAACTCCGGCACCGCCCTCGGCGTCGTCACCGCGCTCCAGTTCACGCCGCTGCTGCTGCTCACCCTGTACGGCGGGCGGCTCGCCGACCGCTACGACAAGCGGCTGCTGCTCACCTGCGCCAATCTGGCGTCCGGTGTGCTGGCCCTGGTCCTGGCGCTGCTGGCGTTCGCGGACGCCGTCCAGCTGTGGCACATCTGGCTCTGCGCGCTCGGCCTCGGGGTCGTCAACGCCGTCGAGGTGCCGACCCGGATGTCGTTCGTCAGCGAGCTGGTAGGGCCCGAACTGCTGCCGAACGCCTCGGCGTTGAGCGCGGCGTACTTCAACACCGCCCGGGTGGTGGGGCCGGCCCTCGCGGGGCTGCTCATCACCGGCTTCGGCACCGGCTGGGTGATGCTGTTCAACTCCGTCAGCTATCTGGCGACCGTGGTCGCACTGCGGATGATGCGGCCCGGCGAACTCCTGCTCGGCGTGCGGCAGGACACCCGGCCGCGGGTGGTCGACGGGCTCAAGTACGTCGCCGCCCACCCGGACCTGAAGCTGCCGCTCGCCCTCGTCGGGGTGATCGCGCTGTTCGGACTCAACTTCCAGCTCACGCTGCCGCTGTACGCCAAGACCGTCTTCCACGCCGACGCCGCCTCGTTCGGGCTGCTCACGACCGGCTTCGCCGCGGGCTCGCTGATCGCCGCGTTCGCCACCACCGCGCGCCGCAGCCGCCCCTCCAGCCGTCTGGTGGTGGGCGCGGCGCTGGTCTTCGCGGTCCTGGAGACGGTGGCGGGCTGGGCGCCCGGCTTCGCGGCCGCGATCGTGCTGCTCTCGCTCACCGGCGGCGCGACCATCTTCTTCGTCCAGGCCGTCAACCACCGCGTCCAGCTCGGCAGCGACCCGCAGTACCGGGGCCGCGTGATGGCGCTGTACACCCTGATCCTCCAGGGCTCGACCCCACTGGGCTCGCTGCTCATCGGCTGGCTCGCCGAACACCTGGGCGCCCGCTCGGGCTTCTACGTCGGCGGTCTGGTCTCGCTGGCGGCGGCGCTCACCGCGCTGGCGTACGACCGGCGCGGCGGGCGCGACAAGGGCCTCACCGAGGCCGCCGAGAGCGCGGCGGGCGACCCGGGGCAGGGCGGCCCCGTCCACGAGGCGGTGCGCCGGTGAACGCGACCCGTACGCCGCTGCGGGCGGCCCCCGCGGCGGGACGGCTGCACCTGCTGGTGTTCCGCCCGCCCGCCGAGGAGGTGGCGCAGGTGTGCCCGCTGATGCGGGCCCTGGACGAGATGGAGTCGGCGCGCGCGGCGTCCTACGTCTCGGTGCGCGACCGGATCCAGTACGTGGCCGCGCACGCCACCCTGAGGGGCCTGCTCGCCGCGTACACCGGCCTCGAACCCGGCCGGATCGTCCTCGGCCGCAGCGAAGAGCCGTACGGGAAGCCGCAGTTGATCGATTCGCCCGTGCCGCTCCACTTCAACCTCTCGCACAGCCACGGCCTGATCGCCATCGGGGTCGCGGCGGACCCGGTGGGCGTCGACGTCCAGCGCGTCCCGTCGCCCGAGGCCGTCGAGATGGTGCTGCCCCGGCTGCACCCGCAGGAGCGCGAGGAACTGCGCGCGCTGCCCACCGCCGAGCGGACGGTGGCGTTCGCCCGGCTGTGGACCCGCAAGGAGGCCTATCTCAAGGGTCTGGGCACCGGACTCACCCGCTCACCCGCGGCGGACTACCTGGGCGACCGCAACGCCCGGGGCCGCCCGCACGGCTGGACGGTGCGCAATGTGCCCGTACAGCCGGGCTACGCCGCCGCGGCCGCGCTCCGCAACCCGACGTGACCGTGAAGGCAGTCGATTCCGCACCAAGGATCCGCAACCTACAGGGGGAACAGAACACCATGCCGACCACGCCGACCACACAGTCCTCCGCCGAGGTCTCCGACCGGCTGGACGAACTCAGCGAACGCAGGGAACAGGCCGTCCGCGGCCCGAGCGACAAGGCGACCGAGGCGCAGCACGCCAAGGGCAAGCTGACCGCGCGCGAGCGGATCGAACTCCTTCTGGACAAGGGCAGCTTCACCGAGGTGGAGCAGCTGCGCAGGCACCGCGCCACCGGCTTCGGCCTGGAGGCCAAGAAGCCGTACACGGACGGTGTCATCACCGGCTGGGGCACGGTCGAGGGCCGTACGGTCTTCGTCTACGCGCATGACTTCCGGATCTTCGGCGGCGCCCTGGGCGAGGCCCACGCCGCCAAGATCCACAAGATCATGGACATGGCCATCGCGGCCGGGGCGCCGCTGGTGTCCCTGAACGACGGCGCCGGCGCCCGTATCCAGGAGGGCGTCAGCGCCCTCGCGGGCTACGGCGGCATCTTCCAGCGCAACACGCGCGCCTCGGGCGTCATCCCGCAGATCAGCGTGATGCTCGGCCCGTGCGCGGGTGGCGCGGCCTACAGCCCGGCGCTCACGGACTTCGTGTTCATGGTCCGCGAGACCTCGCAGATGTTCATCACCGGCCCGGACGTGGTGCAGGCGGTGACCGGCGAGGAGATCACCCAGAACGGGCTCGGCGGCGCGGATGTGCACGCCGGGATCTCGGGCGTGGCGCACTTCGCGTACGACGACGAGGAGACCTGCCTCGCCGAGGTCCGCTATCTGCTCTCGCTGCTGCCGTCCAACAACCGGGAGATGCCGCCGCTGGCGCAGACCTCGGACCCGGTGGACCGCGAGGGCGCGGCCCTGCTCGACCTGGTGCCGGCCGACGGCAACCGCTCGTACGACGTGCGTTCGGTGATCGAGGAGCTCGTCGACGAGGGCGAGTACATGGAGATCCACGCCAACTGGGCGCCCAACCTGGTGGTCGCGCTGGCCCGGCTCGACGGCCACGTCGTGGGCATCGTCGCCAACCAGCCCTCCGCCATGGCGGGCGTCCTGGACATCAAGGCGAGCGAGAAGGGCGCGCGGTTCGTCCAGTTCTGCGACTCCTTCAGCATCCCGCTGATCACCCTCGTCGATGTCCCCGGGTTCCTGCCGGGCGTCGACCAGGAGCACGACGGCATCATCCGGCGCGGGGCGAAGCTGCTGTACGCGTACTGCAACGCCACCGTTCCGCGTATCTCGGTGGTGCTGCGCAAGGCGTACGGCGGCGCGTACATCGTGATGGACTCGCGCTCGATCGGCGCCGACCTCGCGTTCGCGTGGCCCACCAACGAGATCGCGGTGATGGGCGCCGAGGGCGCGGCGAACGTGGTGTTCCGCCGGGAGATCGCCGCCGCCGAGGACCCCGACGCGATGCGCAGGCAGAAGATCGAGGAGTACAAGAACGAGCTGGTGCACCCCTACTTCGCGGCGGAGCGCGGTCTGGTCGACGACGTCATCGACCCGCGCGAGACCCGCTCGGTGCTGTGCCGCTCGGTCGCGATGCTCATCGCCAAGGACGCCGAACTGCCCCGCCGCAAGCACGGCAACCCGCCCCAGTAGGCCCGACTCTCCAGAGAGGTGACCGACATGAGCGAGATGACCCAGATCACCGAGCCCGCCGCCGAGCCTGCCGCGCCTGCCGAAATGACCCTGGAGCACTGCCGTGAGCTGCTGAGAGTGGAGCGCGGTAATCCGGATCCGGAGGAACTGGCGGCGCTGGCCGCGCTGTTCTTCGCACACTTCTCGGCCATCGAGGCCCGGGAGGAGGCGGCCCGGGTCATGATCCCCAGGCAGCGCCGCTCCGCGAGCTGGCGCCGCACCGACCGGGCGACGGGCTTCGACGGCCCGCGCACCTGGCGGGCGGGCGGCCCGGTCCTCGCCTGACGAAATCCTGACGGCCCATCAATTCAAGGCCGTCCCGCACCATTCCGCTTACGGAGAGCGGTGCGCAGCGCCCCGAGCGGGCCGCCCCGACCAGGCGGCCCCGCCCGGGGCGCGCCGCTGTTCAGGGCCCCCGGACTTTACTTGACACGGACTCTCCCGGACGACCATTCTGTGCGGTGAATGGGGGTCTTCGTCATGCAGGTGTTGCCGTACTGCAAGCTACAGCCCGATCACAGGGAGCGCTGGGGGGCGCGAGCCGCGCCCGACTGAGGCGCAGTACCGGCGAATTCCAGCCATCGGCCAGCATGACGCCACTTGGACACCTGTTATTTAACTTGCTGTCAGCAAAGTCGCCTGAATTCCGTAAACCTCCAGGCCGCTGTGGCGAACGTCATGTCATGGCATCGTCAACGTCAGAGGCGCGCCAAGATGGCCGGATTATGTGAGTCGCGGCGAGTTACCCTTGGTTGAATCAACAGATCTACCAGTGTTCCGCTTCCGCATGGCGGGGACTGGTTGACGGGGGCTCCCGGCCGTGATCACGTATGGAAACGAAGAGGGCGCCCTGTCCGATCTCGCTCAATAACCGACACAGTTTATTCGTTATTTGCTCGAACCTCTTTGAATTCCGTAGCAGCGGTCTGTAGGTTCGTCGGTGGATCCGGATCGGATCTCATATTGGACTCACTCAGATGGGGGAGGGACATGACTCGCGGGGGAGGCATGACTCAGAGTTCGGCAGAGGCAGTGCTGGAGCCTCATATACCTGTCCAGCGTGGTCCAGGTGGACCACACATGATCGAAGAGGGCGTGTCGGAAGCGGTACGCAGGGTGGCGGGCCTCTCCCGGGGCCGGCGGATCCTCGTGGTCGACAGCGACGTCGACGGCGCGGAGTCCCTGGTGTGCCGACTGCGCAGACACGGCCACGAGGCCATCGGCGTAAAGAGCGGCAGCACCGCGCTGCAGGCGTACGAGGACGTCGACCTCGTCCTGCTCGACCTCGAACTACCGGACCTGGACGGCCTGGAGGTCTGCCGGGCCATCCGCTCGGTCAGCGGCATCCCGGTCATCATCGTCACGGCCCGGGGCTCCGAGCTCGACTGCGTCCTCGGCCTCCAGGCCGGCGCCGACGACTATGTGGTCAAGCCGTACGGCTTCCGGGAATTAATGGCACGGATCGAAGCCGTCATGCGCCGAGCGAGGTTCCAGCCGCCTGTTGCCAGAGAGATCTTGCACGGGCGGTTGCGCATTGACGTGAGCTCCCGCGAGGTGAGCCTGGACGGCCGAGAGGTGGGGCTGACCCGCAAGGAATTCGATCTGCTCTGCCTGCTCGCCTCCCATCCGGACACGGTCATTCCGCGTAAACGTCTGCTGCAGCAGGTCTGGGGCGACTCATGGTCGCGCCGCACTGTCGACACCCATGTCAGCAGTCTTCGCGGCAAGCTCGGCGACAGCGGATGGATCATTACCGTGCGCGGGGTCGGCTTCAAACTGGGCAACGGGTGAATTTTCGCCTTTCGGCCCGCTGGGAACAAGAGAAAAACAAGTTGAACAACCGTCATAAATCCAAAGAATTCTTTGGTGCGGCAGCCTGGTAATGGCTTCCAAGAGGAAGACGGGTTTTCGGCCGGGGCCTCCGGGGTAATGACATTACCCCGGAGGC
>NZ_JBHWUR010000088.1:0-31191 GCF_042737755.1 Streptomyces sp. NPDC059994 | reverse complement strand
GCCCGGCACGCACGATGCCGGGCACCCCCGTTCCGTCCTGTCCCACGGAACCCGCGATCAGTCGATCTCGTACTCGAACCGGATCCGATGCGTGCCGTCGGCGTCGATCGCCAGGCCGCCCGAGCCGGTGATTCCGCTCAGGGCGCCCGTGCCGCTGGACGGCACGATGACGCAGAACTCGCTCTCTCGGCCCGCACCCAGCGTGGTCGCGGAGTGCACGAAGTTGAAGGTGCCCCGCCGGTCGTGGAGCGAGCCCTCGAAGGACTCCATCGCTACGTACGTGCCGGTGGCCGCGGCCTGGTCGTACGCGGCGGTGAAGAGGGTCGAGGAGCGGCCCGTGACCTCGCCCTCGTAGTGCTTCTCCATGGTGGCGACGCCGACCGGTAGCCCGGTCTCGACGGCCGGGGTGGGGACCAGCGCCGTGGGGGTGAACCCGGTGACCTTGAATGTGCCGGAAGCTCTCATCGCGGGATCGTAAGCCACGGTCGCGGCGACCGGCAGCCGGTCGGCTCGGGGTCCGGCTCGTGATCCCCCGGACGGGGCACGACAATGAGTGTGCCGAACCGCGTACGCCCACACGGGCGTCCGACCGCTGGGAGAGCCGCGTGGCAGTCCACTGGAAACTCGTCGTCGACTGCGCTCAGCCGCTGAGCCTCGCCGCGTTCTGGGCCGAGGCCCTCGGCTACGAGGTGGAGGACCACACCGTCCTCATCGAGCGCCTGGTCGCCGCGGGCGCCGTCACCGACGAGCTGTACACGGTGGTCGACGGCCGCAAGGCCTGGCGGACCCTGGCCGCCGTGCGCCACCCCGACGACCCTGTCGAGGCGGCCTCCGGCATGGGCCTCGGCCGCCGCCTGCTGTTCCAGAGCGTTCCCGAGCCCAAGCAGGTCAAGAACCGCCTCCACATGGACCTGCACTTCGGCCCCGAACACCGCGAGGCGGAGGTGAAGCGGCTGGAGGGCCTGGGTGCGAGCGTGCTCCAGGCCGTCGTCGAGCCCGGCACCAACCATGTGGTCATGGCCGACCCGGAGGGCAACGAGTTCTGCGTCCAGTAGCCGCACGTTCGTAGCGCCGCGCCCGGTTCCGTCCCGGCCGTCCGCTGGGACAATGGCACGCGTGGCTTCGCGCTGCCCGCCGGCGTACGCGATCCGGAGCTGTGCGCCCCACCGGCCCGCTGCACGGCGATCGACCAGCGGGCGATCTCCGCGCCCGACTACCGGCCGGACGGCGAGGTGCTCACCGTCCGGCTCACCGACGCACGCGACGCCGGCTCGTACGATCTCTCACCGCTCGACCGCGTCCGGAGCGAGTGGTCGACCCGGCCGGGCCCGGACGCGATCCTGCGCACCGCGGTGGTCTTCGGGCTCGCGGGCGGCCTCGGGCTCGCCGGCGGCATCGCGGCCGGGCTGCGCCGGTGGCTGGGGGCGCCCGTCGACGTCACCCGCGGCCTCAGCCCCTCGGCGATCCAGGGAACCGACCGGGGCACCGCCCTCGCCCGCGCGCCGTCCACCCACCTGGCCGCCGTCCTCGCGGGCAGCGCTCCGCCGCGCCTCCTCGGCCTCCCGGACGCCGCGAGCATCGGTGCGTACGCGCTGATCCCCACCGGCGTGGTCACGGTGGCGATGCCTGCGTGGGGGCGCCTCGCCGTGGCCCGGCTGTGGCTGTGCGCGCGGCGCCCCCGCCCTGGCGGCTGATGGCGTTCCTGGCGAGGCCCACCGCCCGGGCGTGCTGCGGCAGGCGGGCGCCGTGTACCGGTTCCGGCACGCGCGCCTGCAGGAACGGCTCTCCTCTTCTCCCGCTCCTTCTATTCGTCCCAGGCCTGCACCAGGGTGTGCTCGACGATCTTCCCGTCCTTGAGCGACATCATCGAGTTGGCCAGCACCCGTACGCCGTCGGGGTACTCGCAGGACTCCGTGAAGGCGACGGTGTCGCCCTGGACCACGCACTGCTCCAGCTTGTGCGTCATCTCGCGGCCGTAGACGTCGTCGAGCATCTTGGAGATCTCGCCCTGGCCGTGCATGACCATCGGGTGGCTCGGCTGGGTGTTGCGGTCGACGACGCGGATCTCCGCGTCGTCCGCGTAGAGCGACAACAGAGTCTTCGCGTCGTGGCCCTCAATGCCGCGGCGCAGCGTCTCGGTGTCGAAGGCGGTGCCCATGATGACCTCCTTCAGAAGGTCGCGGCCCGCGCCTGGTGGGCCGCGAGGGGCCTACGCTTCGAGCCTCCTCCGCCGGGACGCGAACGGCAAACCGTGTGGTGTCGTGCCGCCAGGAAGAGGTGCGCGCGGGAGATCGTTGCCCGATGGCACGGCGAGCCGCGGAGGCGGGTATGAAGAGCGACGGCACCCCGGAACTCGTCCTGGTGACCGGCGCGACCGGCTACATCGGGGGCCGGCTGGTGCCCGAGCTCCTCGACGCGGGCTACCGGGTGCGCTGTCTGGCCCGTACGCCGCGCAAGCTGCGCGACCACCCGTGGGCCGGGCGGGTGGAGACCGTGCGCGGCGATGTGACGGACGCGGAGTCGGTCGGGGCGGCGCTGCGGGGCGTGGATGTGGCGTACTACCTGGTGCACTCGCTCGGCACCGGGCCGGGCTTCGAGAAGACCGACCGCTCGGCCGCCCGGATCTTCGCCGAGCAGGCAGCGGCGGCCGGGGTCCGGCGGATCGTCTACCTCGGCGGCCTCACACCCGTGGGCGTGCCGGAGGAGGACCTGTCCCCGCATCTGCGTTCCCGCGCCGAGGTCGGCAGGATCCTCCTCGACTCGCCCGTGCCGACGACCGTGCTGCGCGCCGCCGTCATCATCGGCTCCGGCTCGGCCTCGTTCGAAATACTGCGGCATCTGACCGAGCGGCTCCCGGTGATGATCACCCCGAGCTGGCTGGGCAACCGCACCCAGCCGATCGCCGTCCGGGACGTGCTGCGGTACCTCGTCGGCAGCGCCCGGATGCCCGCCGACGTCAACCGGACGTTCGACATCGGCGGCCCCGACGCGTTCACGTACGAGCAGATGATGCACCGGTACGCGGGGGTGGCGGGGCTGTCGCACCGGCTGATCCTGAAGGTGCCGATGCTGCCGCCGCGGCTGTCGAGCCAATGGATCGGCCTGGTCACACCCGTCCCCAGTGCGCTGGCCCGGCCGCTCGCCGAGTCGCTGCGCCATGAAGTGGTCTGCCACGAGCACGACATCGCGCGGTACGTGCCCGACCCGCCCGGCACGCCGATCGGCTTCGACGAGGCGATCGAGCTCGCCCTGCGCCGGATCAAGGAGGCCAACGTGGCCACCCGCTGGTCCTCGGCCGCGCTCCCCGGCGCCCCCAGCGACCCGCTGCCCACCGACCCCGACTGGGCGGGCGGCAGCCTCTACACCGACCGCCGCGAGCGCGTCGTGGACGCGTCGCCGGAGGCGCTGTGGCAGGTCATCGAGGGCATCGGCGGGGAGAACGGCTGGTACTCCTTCCCGCTCGCCTGGGCCGTGCGCGGCTGGCTGGACCGGCTGACCGGCGGAGTGGGACTGCGCCGGGGCCGCCGTGACGCCGCACGGCTGAGGGTGGGGGACTCGCTGGACTTCTGGCGCGTGGAGGAGATCACCCGGCCGCACCTGCTGCGCCTGCGCGCCGAGATGCGGCTGCCGGGGCTCGCCTGGCTGGAGATGTACGCGGAGCGCGAGCCCGACGGCCGCACCCGCTACCGCCAGCGCGCCCTGTTCCATCCGCACGGGCTGCTCGGGCACGCGTACTGGTGGAGCGTGTCGCCGTTCCACGCCGTGGTGTTCGGAGGGATGGCGCGGAACATCACGCGGGCGGCGGCGCGGGTGGAGGAGGGAACGGCGGGCTGACGTCCGGCCGGGTCGGACGCCGCCGCGCTCCTCGACCCCGGGAAGGTGGACGATGAGCAGGGTGAACGCGGCCGGCATGAAGTCGCGCATCGCCGCGTCGAGCCCGTTCCACGCCTTGGACTGCCACATCGCGAACCACTCGCCCCCGATGGCGATGAACCCGGCGCCGAAGAGCAGCAGCACCATCAGCAGCCCCGCCGTGCTCAGCCGCCGCGCCCGGGTGAAGCCACTGCTGCCCCGCAGCGCCCGCGCCCACACGACGCCCGCCGCGACGAGCACCAGGGCGGCGACCGTCTCCCAGGCGATGATCAGTACGTACGCGATGTCCTGGAGCGTCGCCGACCCGACGGCCCGCCACCTGAGGTCCGGGTCCTTGAACGTCGTGTCCATGGCCAGGACATGGCGGACGAAGGCGCGGTTGGTGTCGAAGTCGGTGATGTTCCCGAACGCCACAAGTGCCATGTAGAGCGCGACGGTTGAGGTGAGCAGGGCGGCGGCGAGGGGCAGCACGGGGAGCGCGCCCGCCCGTCGGCGGAACGAGGACCTGGGCCGGGGCCTTGGGCTCATGCCGGACTCTCCCCGGCGGGGTGGCCGGTGGAACCCGCGGCCCCGGGATCAGGTGGTGGCGGCCCGGTCCGCGATCGCGGTGATCATGAGGTCGCCCGGCCGGACGGTGTACGCGATGTCCGCGGTGGTGCCGTCGCCCCACCTCTGGGTGACGACGACGTTCGCCCCGTCCGCACCGGAGGACGTGAACGTCCACGTGGAGGGGACGTTCGGGGCGCGGAACACCGGGTCCTGGCCGGTGTGTGCGGCCGTCCACGCGTCGAGTGCCTGGTTCAGCTCCTTGGTGAGGAACCTGGTCCGCACGTCGGCCGGGGTCGCGTCCTCGGTCGTGCCGAGGCGCGCGTTGCGGTAGGCGATGAAGAACGCCTCGACCTGGTCCTGTGCGGCGAGGGCGGGCGCGGGCGCGCTCACCGGGGCGGGTACCGGGGTGGGGTCGGCGGCGACGGGCCCGGCGCCCAGAAGGCCGAGCAGCGCTGCGGCCGCCGAGACAGCGACGGCGTGGGCCCGCGTACGACCAGCGGTGTGGATGCGCGTACGAATGATCATGCCGTCGAGTCAAACACCGATCACGCGGGACCGGGATCGCCCACTCGGGTGGCGCCGCCGGGCGCCGAGGGGCTCACGCAGGACGTGTGCCCCTCGGACCGCCGTCGGCGGGCAGCAGACGGAAGGAGACCGTCAGAGCTGGCCGGACTCGGCGATGGTGACCTTCGCCTTGGTCTTGCCGCTCTGCGAGCCGAGGCCCTCGATCTTCTTCACGAGCTTCATGCTGTCCTCGTCCGCGACCTCGCCGAAGACGACGTGCTTGCCGTCCAGCCAGCCGGTCACGACGGTGGTGATGAAGAACTGCGAGCCGTTGCTGTTCGGGCCCGCGTTGGCCATGGACAGCAGGCCCGGCCGGTCGTGCTTGAGCGTGAAGTTCTCGTCGGCGAACTTCTCGCCGTAGATGCTCTTGCCGCCGGTGCCGTTGCCCCGGGTGAAGTCGCCGCCCTGGAGCATGAACTCGGGGATCACGCGGTGGAAGGAGGAGCCGGCGAAGCCGAAGCCCTTCTCGCCCGTGGCGAGCGCGCGGAAGTTCTCCGCCGTCTTGGGAACCACGTCGTCGAACAGGTTGAAGTTGATCCGCCCGGCGGGCTCGTCGTTGATGGTGATGTCGAAGTAGACCTTGGTCGTCATGCCCCCATCCTGACATCCCGTCCGGCAAACCCGCTCTTCGGGCACCCTTTGCGAGGATTCGGGCGCTGAATACGGGCCGGACCGCCGCCCGGTCGGCGGCCGGGCAGGACGCCGGTTCGGTGGTCGGCGGCGGCCGTCCGCGTCAGCCGTCGGGGTTGGCCTCCCAGCAGGTGAGCTCCATCTCGTCGAGGTACGCCTCGTGGGCCTTGCCGGTCAGACGCGCGTTCGACTCGATCCCGACCGCCGTCCACCCTGCCATGCTCATGATGAGAACCCGAAGCCCGTCGGAGCCGTACTCCGCCAGCACCGCGTCGGCCGCCCGCAGCGCCTCCTCGGGCACCCGCTCCGCGGGTTCTAGGCCGACGACCGTCCTCAGCAGGTCGATGGTGACGCGGGTGATCTCCGGTGCGATGGCCCGTAACCGCCGCTCCTCGTCCTTGTCCACGCGCCTCTCCTCGCTGGTGCACAGCGGAACGACAGGGCCGTTCCCAGCGAGCCGGACGGACAAGCCAACTCACCGGACGGGCGGTTGGATTGAGCCGCCCCTGTCAGCGGGGCCGCGGCCCGAGCGCCCTCAGCCGCCGGTCGGCCGCATCGGCCGCCACGACCTCTCCCGCCTCCCTGTGGAGACGGGCGCAGTCCTCCAGCACCCGGCCGTACGGCTGCTCGTACGCCGCCGCGTCCTGGCCGTGCAGCCGCTCGTAGGCGTCGACCGCCAGCGCGCAGGCCGCGAGCGCGTCCGTGTTGTCGGGGCGCGTCCGGTCGTAGAGCCCACCCGCGAGGCGGTGCAGCGCGTCCGCCGCCGTGCGCAGCCGCTCCTCCGGGGTCCGCTCGTCCTCGACGGCGATCCGCAGCCAGTGCAGACAGCCGTCGAGGTCGTCGTGGTCGTTCATGGCCACCTGCGCGATCCGCAGCACCGCCTCGATATGACCGGCCCGCGCGGCGGCGGTCCACCAGCGCTCGGCCCCCGACCGGTCGCCCTTCTCGTCCAGGAGGCAGGCCAGTTGGTACGCGGAGAGCGCCTCGCCCGAGTCGGCGGCCTGGACGAGCGCGTAGCCGAAGCCGCTCTCCGTGGGCATGTGGGAGCCGGTGAAGTTCTCCGGGTCGCCGAGTCGCCCGGCAGCCTGCCGCCACCAGCGTTCGGCCTCGTCGGTGCGGCCGGCCCGGGCCAGGAGCACGCCGAAGTAGTAGGCGCCCTGGCTGTTGCCCCGCTCGGCGGACTCGCGCCACCAGCGCTCGGCCTCCCTCAGGTCGCCGGCCTCGTGCCGCAGGAAGCCGAGGTGGACGGCGGCCCCCGCGTTGCCCGCCTCGGCCGCGCGGACCCACAGCGCCTCGGCCTCGGCGGTGCGGCCCTGCCGGTTGAGCAGGACCGCGAGGTTCTGTGCCGCGTTGGGCTGGCCGTTGTCGGCGGCGAGCTTCCACAGCGTCTCGGCCTGGGCGTCGTCGCCCCGTCCGGCCATGAGCGCGCCGAGCCCGTCGACCGCCGTCCAGTCGCCCTCGTCCATGGCCCGCCGGTACCAGCGCTCGGCCCGGTCCGTGTCGCCGCGCTGGAGCGCCGCCACGCCCAGGTTGTTGAGGGCCGCCGGGAACCGGTGCTCGGCCGCGACTTCGTACCACCGCTCCGCGCCCGCGAGGTCGCCCTGCTCGTGCAGCAACTTGCCGAGCGCGAAGGCGCCGTGGCCGCTGCCCGCCTCGGCTGCCGCCCGGTAGGCGTGCGCCGCCTCGCGCATCCGGCCCGCCGCCAGGTGCCGGTCGCCCGTCTCCCGGTGGCGCAGGCCCTCGCGGGGCTCCGGGTCCGGGGCGGAGCGCGAGCGGCCGCGTATGATGCCGGCACCGTCGGACGAGATATGGGCCGCGATCTCGAAGAAGCGCCGCGTCTCGCCATCCTGCCCGGCATGGCCGTCCGGGGCGGACGGGTCCCAGTGGTCCGGGAAGAGGTCGTGCACGGGCGTGCTGGTACGGCCGCCGCCCGGGTGGTGGGCCGACGTACCGCTGGTGGCGGTGACGGTCAGGTCCCAGCTGGGTGTGCACGTACGGTCGCCGCACACGATCTCGGCCTCCAGTCGCCAGTGCACCCAGTATCCCGACTCGGTGACCGGGGCGAGGACGAGCCGGACGCTCGCGCCGCCGGAAACGGTCAGCGGGAGCGACGGCGTGTCGTCGTCGACGGGGGTCACAGCTGCGGGGTCGTCGTCGAGCCGCACCTCCAGGTGCGGGCGCTCCAGCGGTTCGAACGCCTCCACCGAGCGCTGGATCGACTCCAGCAGGTCCGGGCTGTACACCATGTCCGGCACCCGGCGGTGAGCCATGCTGATGCCGTCCGCGACGAGCGAGGCGTGCCGGGTGGCCCGAGCCTCCAGCCGTACGAGAGTGACGTCGGACGGGCCGTCGGCGGTCAGCGCGAACACCAGGTTGTGGCCGCTGAGCGGGATGTGGACGCCTTCGCCGCCCGGGCCGGAGCCGGGCGGCCCCATCACGGCGAGGTGGGTGCGCGTCGTCACGTTCACCGTGTACGGCACGTCGTCGGGGAGGCCGTTCGCGGGCACCCCCCGGACGGGCCGCTGCATCGCGTACACCGCCGCGCCGCCCCTGTCGGGTGCGGGCCGGACGGCCGGGGAGGGGCGCGTGGGCGGCGCGGTCCGCCGCAGGGTCAGCGCCCCCGAGGCGACGGACACCGCGACGACGGCCGCCCACGCGGGCCAGGCGTGGGTTCCGCCCGCGAGCAGGACCACCCCGCCCAGGACGAGCGGGGGGAGGGTGGTGAGGGCCGCGCCGCGCAGCGCGGGTGCCGACGCCATCAGAGGGCCGGGCGGGCGTGGCGGGCGGCGGTACGGAAGGGGTGTCCGTCGAGGTCCACGCGGACGCTCCCGGTCCGGCCCGCGCAGGACCAGTCCAGCCACAGCACCCACTGGACGTCACCGGCCTCGGTCCTGACCTCCAGGTCCAGCACCTCCACCTCGTCCTGGCCGACTTGGTAGGGGAAGTCGCTGGTGGCGAGCGGGCGTACGCGCGGCGGCTCGGCGTCGAGCAGCACCTCGAACCGCCGCACGGGGACCTCCGCCGCGTGCCGGGAGAGGTCGCCGGAGCGGTCCGCCCGCGCGATCACCTCGACGCGCAGGTCCGTCAGCACCACGGGCAGGGGCCCGGCCCCGGTGGCGACCAGCCGGACCGTGTGCCCGCTGGCCGGAATCTCGACGACCCGCACGCCGTCGTCGAGCACCACGTAGTCCTGGTTCCTGACGCGCGTCGAGACGAGGACCGGGACCGTGGTGACGGAGTCCTGCCGGTCCCTGCGCCGCGCCAGACGGTCGCTGAACTGCCGGGGCAGGTCCTGGCTCAGATACGCGGCGGCGGCCGCGGCCGCCACTCCGCCGGACCACGACAGGGCTCCGCCAGGGGCCCAGAGCAGGACCGCGCCCACCGCGGCCGCGCCCGTGCCACCGATCATCCAGGCACGACCGCGCGCCCCACGTATCGCCATCGCACCCCGTCCCGGACCGTCCATACGGATTCGCCCGCACAAGGTATCCGTGGAACGGACGACTTGTCAGACAGTCAGTGATTCAACTCGGCCTTGACGTCGGCGACTTGGGGGCCGGAGTCCCTGGCGGGCATGCTCCAGCGGTCGGAGGAGTCCGTTCCGTCGGTGTGGATGAGCTTTCCGCCCCTGGTCTGGGCGGGGGTGAGGTCGAAGACCTTGGCACGCAGCCGGCGGGCGCCGGGCTCGATGGCGCCGGAGTGCCGGTACGTGCCGAGGGCGACCCGCGCGGCGTTGCCCGCGCCCTCCGCGACCAGCCTGCCGTTCGGCGCGATCCAGTGCCAGCCGCCGCCCTCGGCGAGCGCGGTCTCGGCGGCCGGGTTGGCGCTGAGCGACTTCTCGCCCATGGTCACGACGGCGAACGTGCCGTACTTCGACGTCTGCCCGCCCGCGTCCTTGAGGTACACGACGGTCATCGGCGTGATCTCCAGGATGCCCACGGTGTCGGCGCCCACCGTCCGCGACGGCTCGCCCAGGGCCTGCGCGACCGCGCCGGAGGACGGGTCGCTACCGGCGTCGCCGGGCCCATCGGTGGGCGCGGTCGTGGGCGGCTGGGTGCCAGGCGGCTGAGTGGTGGCTGCCTGAGTGGTGGGTGCCTGGCCGGACGGCGACCCGGCGCCGGAGTCGTTCTGGCAGGCCGTCAGGGAGAGGCAGGCGACAGCGGTGGCGGTAGCGGCGGCGAGCAGGGTCCTGCGCATGGATTCCCCCCGGAGGTCTGGTACGCACAGTGAACGTACCGTCACACACCGGATGCCGGGGGCGCGGTCACCGGACCGGGACGAAGGGGGACCGAGCCGGTGAAGAAGTCCATGCGGGCGGGGCCTGCGGTCCGCATCCCAGCCCCGCGTTCCAGGAACCGGCGTTCGTGCAGGTCAGGGTGGCGGGAACGTTCCAGCGTCCCCAACTCGCCGTGGGAGCTGGCAGGTGGGACGGGTGGGCGGCGAGTGTGTGGCCGCGGGGTCGGTCGGCCCCGCTTCCTCCCTGACGAATGCGAGAACACGATGTTGAAGAAGACGAGCCGGGCCGTTGTGGGTGCGGTCGTGGCCGCCGCCGGGCTGGTGGCGGCGGGCGCCGTTCCGGCCTCCGCCGTGCACGGAGGGAAGACCGTGAGCGGTACGCCTTCGTTCGCGGTGGTTCTGGAGAACCCCGACGGGTCGCAGTGGTGCGGCGGCACGCTGATCGCCCCGGACAAGGTCCTGACCGCGGGGCACTGCCTGATGAACGCGGCGGAACCCAGGTCGCTGCTCGTGGTCGGCGGCCGGTCCGGCCTGTCCTCCACAGGCGGACAGGTGCGCCACATCGCCAAGTTCAAGGTCGCGCCCGATTTCAACTGGAACCTGGATCACGACGCGGCCGTCATCACCCTGGACAAGCCGCTCCCGTACAAGCCGCTGCCGCTCGCGAAGAAGACGGACACCGCGCTGTACCGCGACGGCCGTACGGCCACCGTGTACGGGTGGGGCATGACCGGCCCCGGTGTCCTCGGCACCAAGCTCAAGCAGGCCACGCTCACTCTCGCCCCGCAGGACTCCTGCGCCCCGTTCACCGACCCCGGCGACACCCGCGACCTCCGGGTCTGCGGTCTGCCGCGCACCGGCACCACCGACAGCATCTGCTCGGGGGACTCGGGCGGCCCGCTGGTCGCGGACGGCAAGCTGATCGGCATCGTCTCGACCGGCAACAAGTACTGCGACACCCAGTACCCGCTCTCCGTGTTCACCAAGGTCAGCACGGTGGCCCCGGAGCTCGGACTGTAGGGGCCTCAGAACGCGGCGATCGTGCGGGGCGCCCGCTCCGCACGGCTCAACGCCCGTAGCACCGCGGTGGGGCCGTGGCGGCGCACGGCCAGGCGCGAGAGCAGATCGACGACGGTCTCGACGGCGCTCGGCGCGAGCCGCGGCGGGGAGATGCCCGCGCTCACCGCCAAGTCGTCGCCGTGCACCGCGATTTCCATCATCCGGGTGGTCAGGAAGTCGTCGAGCAGCAGCGACCACGGGCCCCAGAGCGGAATGCGGACCGGCCGGTTCTCCGCAGCGGCCAGCGTGGCCGTGAGTTCGGTGACGGCCGCCTCCACCCGGTCCGCCAGCGCCGCGGCGCCGTCGGCGCCCGCGCTCTCGCCGCCCTGCCGGATCCGTACGCTGATCTCGTCGTCGAGACCCGCCCCGATCCACTCCACCCGCTCGTAGTGCCCGAGCAGGGGGACCGTGGGCTCGGGCGGTGCGGGTGCGGCCAGCGCGGGCGGGATCGAGAGGACCTGGTAGGCGAGATGGCCCGCCAGTCCGCCCACGCTGAACTCCGCGAGCGCGCTCGGCCCCGGCCACGCGGCGGCGACCGCAGGGTCGCGCAGCAGATCGGGGACCGAGCCTGCCAGGGCGAGGAAGTCGTGCCGGAGGGAGGTCATCCCGGTACGATCCCGCCCCAGGCCCTCACCAGGCAAGCGGCAGCGTCTGGGGGCCCCGGTTGATCGAGCCCCGGCGCCACCGCACCTGCTCCGGCGCGATCGCCAGCCGCAGGTCAGGGGCCATGCGCAGCAGCGTGGACAGGATCACCTCCGACTCCATCCGGGTCACCGCCGCCCCGAGGCAGTAGTGCGCGCCGTGCCCGAAGGCGAGGTTGGGGGACTCGTCGCGGGTCAGCTCGAAGCGGTCCGGGTCGGTGAACACCTCCGGGTCGCGGTTGGCGGCCAGATAGGAGACGTACACGGCCTCCCCGGCACGGATGAGCACATCGCCCACCGGCACGTCCTCGGTGGCGATCCGCGGCAGCCCCACGCCGTTGCGCTGCGGGATGAACCGCAGCAACTCCTCGATGGCGGTGGGCAGCAGCTCCGGGTCCGCCCGCAGCCGCGCGAGCTGCTCGGGGTGCGTGAGCAGCGTGTACACCATCGTGGAGCACTGGTTGCGGACCTGGTCGAGGGCGTTGAGGACGATCATCACGGCCAGCGAGATCAGCTCGGGACGGCTGAGCGCGCCCTCGGCCTGCGCCAGCGACAGCTCGCTGAAGAGGTCGTCGCCCGGGTGGTCGAGGCGGTGGTCCGCGAGCGTCCTGAAGTACCCGGCGATCTCGGCCTTGACCGCGTTGCTCTCCTCCAGGGAGTGGTCGCTGGAGAGGATGACGCCCCGCCAGGCCTGGAGCCGGCCGAGGTCGGACTCCGGCACACCGAGCAGCTTCCCGATCACCTGCTCCGGCATCGGGCCGGTCACCCACTCCGTGAGGTCGGCGGGCGGCCCCTGCGCCAGCATCTCCCCGACCAGCCGCTCCGCGATCGCCTCCGCCTCCACCCTGAGCACCGCGACCCGCTTGCGGTTGAAGGTCTGCGCGAGGAGCCGCCGGAGCCGGGTGTGGTCGGGCGGGTCGGTGCGGCCGATGCCTCCGGCGGGGGCCACGACGTGCGGGGTCATGCTGGTCACCGGCCGGTCGACGGTCAGCGCCCGGCTGAACCGCGCGTCCGAGGTGACCTCCTTGATGTCCTGGTACCGGGTCACCAGCCAGGCGTGCCCGTCCCCGAACCGCATCCGCACCAGTGCGACCGGCTCCTCGCGCAGCAGCCGGTGCAGCAGCGGGTCGAACTCCAGCGCGTCCAGGTGCTCCACCGGCCAGAAGTGCTCGGTGGCCTCGCCGGAGGTGCGCCGGCGCAGCTCGTCGATGCGTACGTCCTCGCTCATGACGTCACCCGCGCATTCGCCACCGGGGCCTGCGCGTCCGCCACCGGAGCCTGTACGGGAGGCGAGTGCCGCAGCGGGGTGAGCTGCTCGATGTCGTACCGGACGCGCAGCTCCTGCACGGCCGCCGGGTCGATCCCGCCCCCGCTGTTGAGCAGTTCGAGCAGCTCCTCGAAGTACCGCTCGTGGTCCGGGGGAGGGGCGGCCTGGAACAGCATCCTGGCGGGGCGGCCGGTCGGGTTCGCGAAGGCGTGCGGGCAGCCGGGCGGCACCAGGATCATCGTCCCCGCCGTCGCCCGCAGGTGGCGCTGGCCGGAGGGCGACTCCCACTCCCGCCAGTCGTCGAGGGTGCGCACCTTCGGCTCGAAGGCCATCACGTCCAGCTCGCCCTCCAGGAGGTAGAACAGCTCCTCGCTGCGGCTGTGGGCGTGCGCGCCGACGTCGAAGCCCGGCGGCACCACCACCTCGAAGGTGGAGGCGACGGTCGAGTGCGCGCCGGTGACCTTGAAGGTCACCTGCTGGGCGGCGGCCCTGAGGGTCCGGCCGCCGCCGGGCGGGATCACCAGGCCGTCGGTCGGGCGGGTGTACGGGTCGAGGTCGTCCACGGCTCTCTCCTCTCGGTACGGGGCCTGACGCCCCGTCACCACTGCACCGGCAGTTCCCTGGGCCCGCGGATCAGCGCCCCGCGCTCCCACACCAGCTCCTCCTCCGGCACGGCGAGCCGCAGGCCGGGGAAGCGGTCCCACAGCGAGCGCAGCAGGATCTCGGACTCCATCCGGGCCAGCGTGGCGCCGGGGCAGTAGTGCGGGCCGTGCCCGAAGGCGACATGCGGGTTGTGGGTCCGGTCGAAGTCGAGCTGCTCCGGATCGGCGAAGACCTGCGGGTCGCGGTTGGCCGTCAGATACGAGACGTAGACGGGGTCGCCCGCCGGGATCAGCACCCCGCCCACCTCGACGTCCTCAAGGGCGATCCGCGACAGGCCCACGGCGTTGCGGTGCGGGATGTAGCGCAGCAGCTCCTCCACGGCCTGCGGGAGGAGCTCCGGCTCGGCGCGCAGCCGGGCCAGGTGCCCGGGCCGGGTGAGCAGCGCGTACACCATGTTCGCGCTGTTGTTGCGCACCGCGTGCGCGCCGCCGATCTGGATCAGCACGGCGAGCCCGACGGCCTCGTCCTGGTCCAGCACCTCGTTCTCCAGGGCGCCCGCCAGCACACCCGCCAGATCCTCCTCGGGCTCCGCCCTGCGCCGCTCGATGAGATCGCGGAAGTACTCGGCCATCTCCGCCTTGGCCTGCTCGCTGGCCTCGCGGCCGCGCGCGGCGGAGATGATGGTGTCCGACCAGTGCGCCATCCGGGACTGGTCCTCGTCCGGCACCCCCATCAGCGCGCACACCATGGCGAGCGGGAAGGGCCGGTTGAGGTGGGCCATGAGATCGAGCGGCCCGCCCTGGCCCTCCATCCGGTCGAGGAGGCGGTCCGCCACCCGCTGGGCGTGTTCGTGGAGCCGGCGCATCGACCGGGCGGTGAAGGCGCTGGCGACCACGCGCCGCATCCGGGTGTGGTCCGGCGGGTCGGCGAACCCGACGGCCCCGTCCATCGGGATGAAGTGCGGGGCCAGCCTGGTGACCTGGCGTCCCATCACGGCCTGACGGCTGAAGCGGGGGTCGACGGAGACGAACCGCACGTCGTCGTAGCGGGTCGCCAGCCAGGCGTGGCCCTCGCCGTTGGGCAGCTTCACCCGGGCGACCGGCTCCTCGTGCAGCAGCCGCGCGAGCAGCGGGTCGAAGGCGAGGCCGGGCAGGTCCGGCGGCGCCCAGAAGTGGATCTGTGGTTCGGCCATGGCGTTCTCGCCTCCTGGCTGGGGGGTACGGGGGCAGGCGGCCGCGTCCGGCACGACGGCCGTCTTCGGTACGACCACCTTCGGTACGGCCGATTCCTGCGGCGCCGCGGCCTTCCTCGGTACGGCCGGGACGGTCCAGTGCCCAAGGGCCACCTCGGCGGTGATGCCCGGGCCGAACCCGGCGATCAGGCCCTTGGCCTGGTGCTCCACACCGCCCTCGTCGAACAGCCGCCCGAGCGCGTCGAGGACGACGGCGCTGGCGATGTTCCCGTACTCGGTGAGCGTGGCGCGGCTGAACCGGAACGCCTCCGGCGGTACGCCGAGGTACTTGCAGAGGTCGTCCAGGATGCGCGGTCCGCCCGCGTGGACGATGTAGAAGTCCAGGGTGGAGGCGTTCCAGCCATGCTGGTCGGCGAGCCGGCTGAGGACGGGTGCCAGCGCCTCCATCGTGCCCGGGACCCGCTTGTCGAGCAGGAAGTGGAATCCGGTCTCGCGCACCGCGTACGCGATCCAGTCCTCGGTCCCCGGTACGAGGTACGAGCCGTTGCGCTCCAGCCGGATCCCGGTGCCGCCCGAGCCCCGGACGACGGCGGCGGCCACGGCGTCGCCGAACAGCCCGTTGGACAGCAGCGTGCCGACGCCCAGGTCGGTCGGCTGATAGCTCAGCGAGCAGAACTCGCAGGCCACGATCAGTACGTTGGCCTCGGGATAGGCGGTGCAGAAGTCGTGCGCGCGGTTGATCGCGCTGCCGCCCGCCGCGCAGCCGAGCTGGGCGATCGGGACCTGGCGGGTCTCTGGCCGAAAACCCATGCTGTTGATCAACCAGGCCGTCAGGGACGGCATCATGAACCCCGTGCACGACACATAGACGATCAGATCGATGTCGCGCGGCGACAGCTCGGCGGTCTCCAGCGCCTGCCGCACCACCTGCGGCACCCGTGCCTTGGCCTCCGCCTCGTACAGCTTGTTCCGCACCTCGAAGCCCGGGTGCCGCAGGGTGTCCTCAAGCGGCTGGACGATGTGCCGTTTGGCCACTCCGGTGTTCTCGATCAGGCGTAGCGCGAGCGCGAGCTGGGGATGGTCGGCGTGAACGGTGCGCACCAGGTCGAGGGTCTGCTCTGACGTGATCACGTGCTCGGGCACGGCGACGGCAGGTCGGCACAAGACAGCCATGGGCGGAACATCCTGAGGGGGTAGACGGCGCCCGGTCTCGTGACGGGGGACGGGCGGGCTGCCGGACAGCCGTATTGGATCATTCCAGACCTATGGGTGGATACTTCTCAGATCCATCCGAAAGTACACAAAAGTGTCATTCAAGTGGCGGGTGTGACGCGCGGGTGTGACGCAGGACTGCCAGGGGGCGGGGCGTACGAGGGCCATACGAAGGGGAGTGGGCATGTCGTCGGCGTTACTGGACGGTCGGGTGGCTCTGGTCACGGGTGCGAGCCGGGGGATCGGTGCCGCCGTGGCCCGGGCGCTGGGGGCGCACGGGGCGGCCGTGGCCGTGAACTACCTGCGCAGCGCCGATGCGGCCGCGGGCGTGGTCGCCGACATCGAGCAGTCCGGCGGCCGGGCCGTGGCGGTGGCGGGGGACATGAGCGACCTGGAACAGGTACGGGCCGTGGTGGCGGCGAGCACGGCGGCGCTGGGCGCGCCGGATGTCCTGGTCTGCAACGTCATGGTCGGCACCGAATCCGTCGCCGCGAGGGCGGGGGCGGCCGGGAGCTTCATCGACACCCCGGAGGGCATCGCCTCGGTCCGGGACGCGGTCGCCTCCCAACTGGACGCGACGCTCGCCTGCTGCCACGCCGTCGTCCCCGCGATGCGGCGCCACGGCGGCGGCTCGATCGTCCTGATCGGCGCCTCAGCCACGCACAACCCCTATCCCGTACCCGTCGAGATCACCGCGGCCAAGAGCGCCCAGGACGCGATCGGCCGGGCGCTGGCGCGGGAGCTGGCCCCCGACAACATCCGCGTGAACACGGTCGCCCCCGGCTTCGTCCCCACCGACGCCAACGCCGGCCCGGGCCGGGCGGCCCTGATCGCCCACGTCGCCGCCGGCACACCGCTGCCCGAGCCGATCCGGGCGGAGGACGTGGCCGACGCGGTGGTGGTGCTGGTCAGCGACCTGTCGAGGAAGGTCACGGGCACGTTCCTGCCCCTGGACGGCGGCCGCACGCTCATCTGAGGCGGCGGTTAGGGTTCGACACCATGAACGACGACGTGGACGCCCTTCCCGCCGACGGGGTGTACGTGGGCAACGCGGGCAAGGACGCCGCGCTCGACCGGGGTTGGCTGCTCGGGCACTTCAAGGACGCCGGGGATCCGCGCCACAGCGACGCCGTGGAGATCAAGTGGGGCGTCCACCCCCGTGGCGACGAGCGGGCGCAGTGGGTGAGCGGTGAGGAGCGCACGGCGCTGCTCGTCCTGATCAGCGGCCGCTTCCGGGTGGAACTTCCGGGCCGCACCGTGACGTTGGCGGAGCAGGGCGACTACGTCGTGTGGGGCAAGGGGGTGGACCACTCCTGGCACGCGGAGGAGGAGTCCGTCGTACTGACCGTCCGCTGGCCCTCGGTGCCGGGTTACCAGGTCGGCTAGCCGAAGCCGACCAGCTCCGCAGGACAGACCCTGGGCGACCCTAGGCGTGCTCGGCCGCGGGCGTGCCGCTCTTGGGGCGTACCGCGTCGAGGTACTCGGCCACCGCGTCCCTGTTGCGGGTCAGGCACTTGATGCGTGCGGTCATACGGTCGCGCTGGAGCTCCAGGGTGGTGATCATCTCCGGCGTCGCGTCGGAGAAGTGGATGACCCGGGGTTTGTCCAGGCACGGCAGGATCTGCTTGATGATCCTGGTGGGAAGACCGGCGTCGAGCAGCCCTCTGATCTGCATGACCCGGTCCACGGAGGACTCGTCGTACTCGCGATAGCCGTTCGGCGTGCGCTCGGCGAGGATCAGTCCCTGCTCCTCGTAGTACCGCAGCAGCCGGCGCGGCGTGCCGGTGCGCTCCGACAGCTCTCCGATCCGCATCCCGTCCCCTCCAGATCCTGTGGGCCACCGTCACGTCAAGACCATCACACGGATGTCATGGTTTGAGCATACGCCCACGTCACACGGCATCCGATGGGGCGGCGCCGGTCATCGGCCGCCGCAACCGCCATACGTTCAAGACCGCTTGGCCACGGCCGCGCGCTGGTCCAGGACCGCGAGAACTCGCTCCGCCCAGCGGATGTTCTCCTCCTCGAACACGCGGCCCCTCATCAGGGTCAGATAGGGACCGACGCGTTCGGCGCGGGCCAGGTACTCGTCCTCGGTGCGCCCGTCGAGCAGGCGGTGCCGCAGCCTTTCATAGCGGGCCAGCTTGGCCCGGGCCCACTCCAGCCGCTCCGCGACCGCGCCCCGTACGGCTTCGGTGTCGCCCGCGTCCACGGCCTGCACCTTGACCAGGAGCTCGTCGCGGATCGCGCTGGGGCGCGGAGACTCGGCGGTGAAGGAGCGCAGGGCCGCGTAGCCCGCGTCGGTGAGGGAGAACAGACGCTTGTTGGGCCTGCGTTCCTGATGCACGAGCCGCGCCTCGACCAGGCCATCGGACTCCATCCGCTCCAGCTCCCGGTAGAGCTGCTGCGGGGTTGCCATCCAGAAGTTGGCGACGGACGCGTCGAACCCCTTGGCCAGGTCGTACCCGGAAGCCTCGCCCTCCAGGAGCGCCGCGAGAACGGCGTTGCGCAGTGCCATCGCGCCAAGCTATCACTTTCTTCACTAGGCAATTAGGTGAGTAATCGACGTGTTTGAGATCGGTTGAGATCGAGTGACGCGGGGACCGCAGCGCTCGTCGCGGCCTCGCCGCGTGCCCCCGGACGCGGCCGCACCGTGGCGTCCGAATCCCGCCAGCAGCCCCTGTCGCGAAGCGCCACCCTCGCCCTATGAACACGAACAACGCCACGCACCTGGCGGGCCGCCCGGCCGACCGTGTCGCGGCGGTGGCCTGGCCCGCGCTGGCCGAAGAGCTCGACGAGCACGGCAGCGCGCCCACCGGCCCGCTGCTCACCCCGGACGAGTGCCACCGGCTCGCCGCGCTGTACGACGAGGGCGAGCACTTCCGTACGACCGTCGACATGGCCCGGCACCGCTTCGGCTCCGGGCAGTACCGCTACTTCACCCACGACCTGCCCGACGTCGTCGCCGACCTGCGCGCCGCGTTCTATCCACGGCTGCTGCCCATCGCGCGCGAGTGGGCCGCGAAGCTGGGGCGTCCGGCGCCGTGGCCCGACGCGCTGGGGGAGTGGCTGCGGATGTGCCACGACGCCGGGCAGGCCAAGTCCGCCCAGATCCTGCTGCGTTACGGGCCCGGCGACTGGAACGCCCTGCACCGCGACGTGTTCGGCGAGGCCGTCTTCCCGCTCCAGGTCGTCATCGGCCTGAACGCGCCAGGAACCGACTTCACCGGCGGGGAGTTCCTCATGACCGAGCAGCGGCCCCGCGCGCAGTCGAGGGGGTCGGCCGCCACCCTGCGGCAGGGCCACGGGCTCGTCTTCACCACGCGCGACCGGCCGGTGCGCTCACAGCGAGGCTGGTCGGCGGGCCCCATGCGGCACGGGGTGAGCACGGTCCGCTCCGGGCGACGGCACACCCTGGGGCTCGTCTTCCACGATGCGCTGTGATGCCGGTGATCCCGGCGCCTGCCGTACCCCGGCTGCCGGGGCGCACGGTCACGTCTTCTGTCGCGCCACCGCGCGCGTGTTGACGGTGAACGTGGCGCCGTCGGGGTCGCGGATGGTCGCCCAGGGGCCGTTGGCGGCCGTGCCCTGGGCGATGACCATGCCGCCGTGGGCGCGGGCGGTGGCCGTCTTGGCGGGGACGTCCGTGGTGACGAAGTGGACCTCCCAGTGCGGCCGGATGGTGGGGTCCGGTGCGGCTTCCAGGGCGCCGGAGCTCAGGCGCGCCACGATGTGGCCGCCGTGCCGCAGGACGACCTCCTCGGCCTCGTACTGGACGTCGCAGCAGCCCGGCCGTTCGTCCGCCCAGTCGAGGACCTCGCCGTAGAAGATCGCTGCTTCGAAGGCGTTACGGGTACGCAGTCGCAGCCAGGCCGGCTCGCGGTCGCGCCAGGACTCCCAGTCGTCGACGAGTTTGCCCTGCCAGATGCCGAAGACCGCGCCGTCCCGGTCGGCGGCGAGCGCGCCGCGCCCCGTCTGGAACGCGACCGGGCCCACGGCGACCGTGGCGCTCCGCTCGCGGATGCGCGAGGCGGTCGCGTCGGCGTCCTCGACCGCGAAGTACGGCGTCCAGGCCACGGCCACCTGGAGCGCGGGCGCCAGGGCTCCTATCCCGGCCACGGGCTCGCCCTCGTCCAGCGCCACCCGGAACTGTTCGCCGAGCCGCCCGGTGCGGAACGTCCAGCCGAAGACGGCCCCGTAGAAGTCGAGCGCGGGCTCCAGCTCGCGCGCCATGAGGCTCACCCAGCACGGTGCCCCGAGCACTGCCGCACTCGACGAGGCCTTGCAGTCCGGGACCGTGGTTGTCCTGTCCATCGCTGATGCCGATCGCTAGCGCTTGGCGGCTTCCTGCGTCACCATTTTCCCGCAGAACGGGCACCCTGCACCCAGCCGCTTTGGTGGGGGTGTCGTTACACAGTGTAGTGGCTACGCTGCGTATGGTGCCGCTCACCGTATCGGAGGTCCGTATCGGCAGCCGTATCCGGCCGTCCCGGAGGGAGGCCGGGCCGTCCTCCGCCGTCCCCGCCCGATGGCTCACTTGTCGTCGAGGGCCCGCTTGAGCTGGGCCTTGTTCATGTCGGACCGGCCGTGGATGCTGCGGCGCCGGGCCTCGGCGTAGAGCTGGTCGTACGTCGGCCCCTCGGAGCCGCTGTGCGAGCGCCGGCCGCCGCGCCTGGAGGACGACATGTCCTGCGTGGAGCTCTTGCCGGCGGTCTTCGACTCACCGGAGCGCGCACGCTCCTTGTTGACCGTGCGGGCGGCGATCTCCTTCGCCCGCTTCGTGCTCTCGCCGCGCTCTTCGGCACTCTCCTTGATGTGCTCGTACTGGCGTTCCCGCTTGGGGCTGGATCCACGGGGCATGACGACTCCCTGGGTCTTTCGTGTTTCTGTGTCGATCCGGGTACCCCGATTCGGGTGTAAGTGGCACCCGAATCACCTTCCGTCGTCACACGGCCCGCCGCAACCGGTCCCAGAGGCGGAGTGATCATGCGAGCCCACCTCCGGGTGGAGGCGAGAGGCAACCCTCGGGTGGACGCGGCGGCCTGCGAATAGCGACCAGAGGACGACGCGCACGCCCGGCCCGGCGCTCTACCGTCGAGAGCATGATCGGACGCACCCGGGCGGCCACGGCCGTCGCGCTCTCCTTCGCTCTCGCGCTGCCCGTCGTTGCCGCGAGTGCCGCTTCGGCGGCGCCGCAGTCATCGGCGTTACCCCCAGCGGTGTCGTCGGCGCCGGCCGATCTCGCCGCCGGCCGCCTGCAACTGCCGCGCCCCACCGGTGAGTACGGGGTGGGCAGTTCCGTGTTCCACCTGGTCGACCGGTCGCGTACGGACCCGTGGAAGCCCGGCGCCGGCGCGCGCGAGCTCATGCTCACGCTGCACTATCCGGCGGCGCGGCCCGGCCCGGGACGCCCGGCGCCGTACGCCACCACCGAGGAGACGGCCCTCCTGGTGAAGGGCCTCGGCATCGAAGCGGCCGTGCCGGCGGCGCAGTTGAGCGCCACGCGGACCAACAGCCGCCCCGACGCGCGGCCCGCGCGGGGGAGTTACCCCCTGATCGTGCTCTCGCCCGGCTTCGGCGTGTCCCGCTACACCCTGACCAATCTCGCCGAGGACCTCGCCAGCAGGGGCTATGTGGTCGCCTCGCTGGACCACGCGTACGAGTCGTACGGCATTTCCGTCCCCGGCGGCCGGACCCTGACCTGTCTGGCCTGCGACGCGGTGGGCGACGGCGGTGTGCCGGGCGGCGTCGTCACCGCGACGCGCGCCAAGGACGTCTCCTTCGTCCTCGACCGCCTCACCGGACGCCATGCGATATGGCGGTACGCCGACATGATCGACAAGCGGCGCGTCGGCATGGCCGGGCACTCCATAGGCGGCGCGAGCGCGGCCACGACGATGCTGGAGGACCGGCGGGTCGGGGCCGGGATCAACATGGACGGGGCGTTCTGGGACGCCCTGCCCGCGGGAGGGCTCGGCGGGCGCCCGTTCATGATGCTCGGCACGGATGAGCACCGGCCCGGCGGCGAGGACAAGACCTGGGACCGGGCATGGCCGACGCTCGGCGGCTGGAAGCGCTGGCTGAGTGTGGCCGGATCGGAGCACTTCAGCTTCTCCGACAGCCCCGCCATCGAGGAGCACTTCGGGCTGCCCCAGCCACCACTGCCCGCGCGGCGCGCGATCGACATCACGCGTACGTACGTGGCCGCGTTCTTCGACGAGCATCTGCGGGGGATACCGCAGCCGGTGCTCGCCGGGCCGACGGCCGGGAACCCGGAGGTGAGGTTTGAGAACCCCTGAAGCGCCGGGGCCGGGCCGATGCCAGACCGGTTACGCCGCCCGCTGGTAGCCGGCGCCGTCGCGGGTGCGGGTCAGCAGGCCCGCCGTGATCAGGTAGCGGCGCAGCGCCGGGAAGTCGTCGTGGACCGTGAGCAGCGCCTCGTTGACCTCGCGCTCGGTGTACCGCCGTCCCGGCTCGAAGAGGGTTTCCTTGAGGTGGACGAGCAACTGCTCACGGCGGGCCACCTTGCGGGGGATCGCCGTCAGCCGGCCGTGGGAGAAGAGCGCGGCCACGGCTGGGGAGCCGCCGGTGATGTTCACTGACGTGTCGCTGGCGGTGTTCTCTGACATGGTGCGAAGCCTTCCCCATGGGTCGGCCCGCGGGCAACGGAATTTGGCCCGCGCCGAGGTGGGACGACCGCCGCGACGCTCTTCGCGGCATTTTCGACGCGTTCCGGATTCGGGTGGGACACGGCAGGTGAACGGCGGTGGATGGCCGACGACATGCTCGACGCTAGGCGAACACGTGTGCCATGCTCGCGCCGCACCGGACATCTGGCACAACAGGGGGGTGTGGGATGGGTCTGACGAGCGAGTTCACCACCGCGGTCGTGGCGCCGGCCGAGCGGTTCGCGCTGTGGACCGAGCTGGCCGCCCAGTCCCATGTGCGCAACTGGCTGCGCAGCGAGTGGGCCGAGGACTTCCACGCCCGGCTGCGCGTCCTCGACCTGGGCGATGTGCGGGTGTCGACGCTGACATACCCGAGCCTGGAGATCACTCGTACGCCCAAGCTGATACGGCAGGACGACCCCGAGGTCTACCAGGTCAACGTCCTCAGGTCGGGCAGCGGTCACGCCGCGCAGAGCGGGCGGGCGGCGGCCGTGCGCGCCGGAGAGCTGGTCCTGGTGGACAGCAGCCGCCCGTTCGAGGGCGGGTTCGACGGCGAGTTCTCGTCGATGACGGTGGTGCAACTGCCCCGGACCCGGCTGCCGCTGCCCCAGGACGCGGTCCAGCGCGTCACCGCGACCCCGATCGCGGCGGACCGGGGGATGGGCGGGGTGTTCGGGCGCTGGCTCGCCGACCTCGACGCCCGCGCCGACGAGTGCGCGCCCGCCGACATCCCGGCCCTGGCCTCGGTGACGGTGGACCTGCTCGCCGCCGTGCTGGGGCGCCGTATGGCCGTCGAGGACGAGATGACCCCGGAGTCGCGCAAGCAGGCGCTGCGCGTGGAGGTCTGCGACTTCATCAACCGGCATCTGAGCGACCCCTCCCTCTCGCCCGCGACGGTCGCCGCCGCACACCGGATATCCCTGCGCCACCTCCACCAGATCTTCGACTCGCGCGGTACGACGGTCGCCGCGTGGATCCGGGCCCGGCGGCTGGAGTGCTGCCGCCGGGACCTGGCCGACCCGGCCCTGCGCCGCCGCCCGGTGTACGCGATCGGCGCCCGCTGGGGTTTCATCGAGCCGTCCCACTTCAGCCGCGCCTTCCGCGCGGCGTACGGGATCAGCCCGCGTGACTACCGCGATGCGGTCCGGAATCGCTGAGCGGGTCGTCCATACGGGAGTGGTAGTAGAGAAAGCCGTACTCGTCGGCCCAGCAGGCGTCGCCCGTGAAGGTCCAGCCGTTGCGCACGGTGTCCTGCTGGCGTACGTCGTCGAGGTAGCGGCAGCCCGTGGGCCCCTTGACGGCGAGGGCGCCGACCTGGCCGTACGGGAGGGGGCGCCCGGAGCCGTCGACGATCGCGGTGAGATAGCCGGGGACGGCCCGCCCGATCGCGCCGGGGCGGGACCAGGCCTCCTCGCCGCGCATCGAGACGAAGACGTGGAGCATCTCGGTGGAGCTGAGCCCGTCGATCACGCTGTTGCCGGTCCGCTGCTTCCATCTGCGGCGCGTCTCGGTCGGCAGCGCCTCCCCGGACGAGACGCACTCGCGCAGCGAGGCCAGGTCGTACGGGGAGGTGTCGGCGCAGATCGCCTGGTAGCGGGCGGGCCCGCTGAAGCAGACCGTGGCACGGAACTCTCCGATGGCGCGGGCGAGTTGGCGCGGAGAAGAAGTGTCGAGCAGCACCGTCGAGGCGCCGATGTGCAGGGGGAAGAGGAGCAGTCCGCCCAGCCCGTAGGTGTCCGCGAGCGAGGGGGTGCCGATGAAGCGGTCGTCACCGGTGGCCCTCAGGACGTGCTGGGGAAAGGAGTTGCACGCGGCCATCACATCGCGGTGCGAGTGCACCGTGGCCTTGGGCATCCCCGCGGCGCCGGAGGTGAAGGCGATCAGGCAGGGGTCGGTCGCGGCGGTGTCGACCGGGAGCGACCAGTCGGGCTTTTCCGCCATGGCCCGTTCCAGACCGGCCTCGGCGCCCGCCCCGCCACGGAAGAACATCGTCCGGGGCATGCGCCCGGTCGACTCCAGCCCGGACCGCAGGCCGGACTCGCACAGGGCGTGCGTGACCCGGGCCTTGTCGATCACATGGGTGAGCTCCTCGGCCCGCAGCGTGGGCGCCGTGGCCACGACCACCCCGCCCGCCCGCACCACCGCGAGCCAGATCGCCGCCAGCAGCGGTGTGTTGGCGCCGCGCAGCAGCACCCGGTTGCCCGGCACCAGGCCCATGTCCTCGGTCAGGACGTGCACAACGCGCGCCACGACCGCGGTGAGCTGCTCATACGTCCAGCGCAGGCCGTGCGGGGACAGCACGGCGGTCCGCTGTGCCCGGTCCAACGAACCTCCCCCCTCCAGGAGTTCCCACGCGCAGTTCAGCCGCGCGGGGAAGCGCAATGAGGGCATGCCGAGGAGCAGGTCGGGCTGGAGCGGCCCGGGTGGTAGGTGGTCCCGTACGAAGGTGTCCGCGTGGGCGGATCCGTGGTCTGCTTGCGATGGGGTGTTCAACTGCCTGCCCCCTCCTGGTCGGCTTGTGCCTCATTCAACGAGGGCCGACTAGAGATGTCCTTGACGATCCGCGCGCGCTCCTTGCCGGATCGTGCACAGAGCGACGATTGAGGCGGGTGGGGCGGGGGTTGCCGAAGTCGCGGGAGAGCGGTGCTCGTCCGCCGGGCGCCCGCTCCCGGGCGCTCTTGACGTGTCGTCACCCCGCCAGCACCCCGGCTCATGCCGGGGAGGCGGGGCCCGGGCGAGGGGGGACGCGTGGGAGCTCATCACGCGCGGCGGGGCGATCCGTCGTTGCTGCTGGTCACCGACAGGTCGGCGTGGGGCAAAACTGGTCGGGCGGTTCGCCCGGGCGGCCGGTGCGGCCGTCTCCCACGTGCTGTGGGAGCACGGCGACCCGGGTCACCCAGGACCCGCTCGGCGGCTGGGAGGGTGACTGGATAGCCGGCTTCAAGGCCGACTGCGTCCTGTCCGGCCAGGATCTGAAGCGCGCCCGGCGTGGCGCCCTCAACTTCCCTCCAGGGCCGCCCGGCATCCGGGGCGTGGGGATGTACGAGGTGGCGCCGGCGCGGTCGGCGGAGACCTTCGGGGTGACCTGCCACCACATGGTCGAGCGGGTGGACGCCGGGCCGATCGTCGAGGTGGAGCGCGCTTCCCCGTCGCGCAGCACGCCACGGCCGCCGCGCTGTGCGAGGAGGCGGCCGCCCGGGCGTGTCTGCTGTATCTGCGGTTCATGCCCCTCGTCCTGGAGGGCGCCGAACTGCCCGTGTCGACGGAGGAGTGGCGCGGCCCCCTGTACACCTGGGCGCAGCTGCGCCGCCGCTTGTGGCCGGATGTGCAGGGCGTCACGGAAGTGAAGGGCGTGACGGGGTAAACCACGCTTTCCGGTGGATCTGGTGGCTCAGGAGAATGGATTGCTCGCGGAGAGTGACCGCTAGGGTGATCTTGACGCGTGTGCTGTGCGCGTCGGTTGCTCTTCGAAAGGGTTATGTTTCCACGGCACGCCGGGCGGCCACGGCACGCCGGGCCACGGCACGCCGGGCCACCGCTCGCCGGGCCACCGCGACCATGCCGGGCGAGAGGTCGATGCCGCACGCGTCGAGGCCGAGCGCGTGCAGATGCGCGGTCACGCGGCCCGGGCCGCAGCCGAGTTCGACGACCGGGCCGATATCGTCCGCCCGCACGCGGTCGGCGAACGCGCCCAGCATCGCCCGGTCCAGCGGGCTGCCCGCGAGCGAGTCGCGCAGGAGCTCGTGGTAGTCGACGGCGACGGTGTCGTACGACGCCCTCGTGGTGTCCAGGTACGTGGGTTCAGCCATGGTCGACGACCCTGACGCGCGGGCTCAGGGCGACGGCCGCGCGGGTTCGCGTGCCGGGCGATGTGAACGCGGCTGGTAATGCCCTTGTCAAGGAGGCCCGTCGAGTCGTTTCGGCGGGGCCGTTGCGCGCAACACTGTTGATGACAGGCCAACTTCGCCTCGACCACCGGCTGGTCGACGGAGAGTCACGGAAGACCTCGGGCTGGACGCGCCCGTGGGGGCCTTCGGCTTCGACGTCATCAGCCGGCCCCCCACCCATTCCCCCCACCCCCCCCACGGGCCCCGCACGACCGGGGCTCTGCTCTGGAGGCACCGATGCCAGACCTCTGGCTGCCCGGCGCACAACGGATCGACGTGGGCGACCACGCCCCCACCGACAGCGCCTACCCCGCCAAGGCGATCGCCCACATCACCTGGGACAAGAACGCCACCGCCGCCAACCCGCAGGACCAGGTGCCGTACGGGAACCTGCAGGATTGGTTCGGCCGCAACCCCGAGGGCAGACCGTCCGCCCCCCATCTGCTCTGGTCGCCCTTCACCGGCGCGTTCACCCAGTTCTTCCCGGCGAACTCGCGCTCCAAGTCGCTGGTCGACTTATCCGGCGGCACCCGGACCAACAGAGCGGGCACGGTGGTCATCCAGATCGAGTCGCACTTCTTCCCGTACTGCAGGGTCGGCGGCAAGGTCTACGCCCGCCTCGTCGACACCCCCTGCGCCGGCTGGGCGACGCTGAACGCCTGGGTGCGCTCCTGGGGCGTGCCCGACACCTGGCCCATGGGGCGGCCGGTCGACTTCACCTCGCACCGCGACGAGCACGTGTGGGAGACACGGGGCGGCTGGTACGGACACCAGCAGGTGCCGGAGAACACCCATCAGGACCCCGGCTCCTGGCCCGAGTTCACCGGAGCTCCGCCGAAGGCGAAGGTCTCGCTGGCCCATGTGGTCGCCGCGGCCAGGCGCGACCCCGGCCTCCCCCAGGGCGGCGCCACGTACAAGGCGGAGGTCCTGGTCGTGGAACGCGCCCTGCAAGCCGAGGGGCTGCTCAGCGCCACCTGGGTGGACGGCTCCTTCGGCACCAAGACGAAGACGGCGTACTCCGCCTGGCAGAGGCGGTGCGGTTATTCGGGCCCGGACGCGGACGGGATCCCCGGCCGTGACTCGCTCACCCGGCTCGGCGGCCGCCACGGCTTCACGGTCGTCTGACACCGTCCGTTCCCCGGGAGCACCACCGAACCGTACGGTGCACGGCTCCCGTTGGGCCGGACGGCTCACAGGTCCCGGCGGTCGATCACGACCACGGCGACGACCGCCGAGACCACCGCCCGACGGGAGGGAGGGTGCGACATCGGCCCGGGGGCTGTGGAATATCCCGGAAGCCGGCCGGTTGAGCTGATCATGAACAGGATTCTGGTGACCGGCGCGACCGGCAATGTGGGACGTCAGGTGGTCGCGCAACTCGTGGCCGAAGGCATCGGCGTACGGGCGTTGGCGCGTCGGCCGCAAGCGGCCGGGGCACTGGACGGCGCCGAGGTCGCGACGGGGGACCTGGCGGAGCCGGAGTCACTGGAGGCGGCACTGACGGGCATCGACACGGTGTTCCTGATCTGGCCGTTCCTCACCACGGAGGGCGCGCCCGCCGTCCTGGAGGCGATCGGACGGCATGCGCGCCGGATCGTCTACCTCTCGTCGTCGGGCGTGCGCGAGGACGCGGGCCGGCAGAGCGATCCGATCAACCAACTCCACGCCGACATGGAGGCCTTGATCGAGGGGTCCGCACTGGAGTGGGCCGTCCTGCGGTCGAACACGATCGCCTCCAACACGCTCGGCTGGGCCGCGCAGATCCGGAGCACCGGTGCGGTGCGCGGCCCCGGCATCGCGCCCACCGCCGTGATCCACGAGCGTGATGTCGCGGCGGTGGCGGTACGGGTGCTGGCCGATACCGGGCAGGGGCAGGCGGGGGTGAAGCACGTCCTGACCGGCCCGGAGGTCGTGAGCAGAACCGAGCAGGTGCGGGCGATCGGCGAGGCGATCGGGCGCCCGCTGCGGTTCGAGGAAGTGCCCGTGGAGATCGCCCGGGAGCAGATGCTCGCGGACGGCCGCCCGCCCGCCCTCGTGGAGGCCCTGCTGGCGAGTGCCGAGAAGCGGTCGCGGTCGGACCTGGTCACCGGCACGGTGGAGGAGATCACCGGGAAGGCGGCGCGTACGTTCCGGGTCTGGGCGGGCGACCACGCCGACGACTTCCGCTGAGCCGCGCAGCCGCAGCCGTGGCCGTGGCCGGCCGCACTCATGCCAGTCGCCGGCCACGGCAGCTGGACCGGGCGGGCCTCGATGCGCTCGCGCACCTCGGGCGAGCCGAACCCGCAGGTCGATGCGGCGCGCCGGCCGCGTGGAGCGCTTCCAGCGCCGCTACGGGGGCACGCCCCGGTGTGCTCCGCCCACCCCCGGGCGCCCGTCGCCCGCCCCGTACGCACGAGACGCCGCTGATGCGATCGTTTTCGGGCACGTGGCGGGCGCGGTGGCACTAGTCCCTGCCACTGAGCGGGTGAACGCATAGGCTCGGTGGTGTGCTGCGAATCGTTGATCATCTCGTCGGCCGGGGGCCGCTGCGGATCTGTGCGCATGTGCCGCAGGCCGGCGGTCCGGGCGACCTCACCGGGCTGCGGGTGCTCCTGGCCGCCGATGTGCTGGCGCGCGTCGTCGAACTGCGCGGCCGGGCCGTCCTGACGGGGCGGACCGGACCGCGCGTCCCCGACGCCGTCGCCGCCGGCGTCCACCCCGCCGACGCCGAGGGCACCCCGGAGGAGATCGCCGACGCCCTGGGCGGCCCACCGGCCGTACAGCTCACCAGCCGGGCGTACGAGGGCGGGGGCGGCGCCTTCATACGGATCGCGGAGGCGCGCGCGAGCGGGAGCACGGACCTGGAGGGGGACGCGCTCGCCGTACGCCTGTTGCTGCTCGACCGTCCGTACCACGAGCCCGTCGCGGTCACGGCCGAAGCCGTCGAGGGCGCCGAACGGCTCCTCGCCGAGTGGCGGCGGGCCGTCGCCGGGTGGGCCGAGGAGCCGTCCAAGCCGCTCCGGGCCGACCTGGAGCGCACGGCCCGCGACGGGCTGGAGGACAGCCTCGACACCGCCGCCGTGCTGCGGATCCTGCGCGAACTGGCGGCGGACGCCGACGTACCGGCGGGCGCCAAGTTCGAGACGTTCGCCAGGCTCGACCGCGTCCTCGGCCTGGAGCTGACCCGCGAGATCGGCAAGGCGCCCGCCGACGGGGCGCGGACATGAGCCCGCTGCGGCGGCTGGTGGTCCTGCGCCACGCCAAGTCGGCGTGGCCCGAGGGCGTGGCCGACCACGCCCGGCCGCTCGGGCGGCGCGGGCTGCGCGACGCACCGGCCGCCGGGCGGTGGCTGAGCGCGGCCGACTGCCTGCCCGACCTCGTCCTGTGCTCCACCGCCCGCCGCGCCCGCGAGACCTGGGAGCTCGCGGCGGCCGAGCTGGGCAGCCCGCCCCCGGTCCGCCACGACCCGCGGCTCTACGCTGCCGACGCCCGCGGCCTCCTCGACGCCGTGCGCGAAGGGCCCGCCGACATCGAGACGTTGCTCCTGGTCGGCCACAACCCCGGCGTCCAGGACCTGACCCTGCTGCTCACCGGGGAGGCGCTCGGCGAGAGCCTGGACCGGGCCGGGAGCAAGTTCCCCACCTCGGCCATCGCCGTGCTCACCTGGCGCGGCTCCTGGTCGGACCTCGCGCCCGGTGCCGCCCTGCTCACCGACTTCGCGGTGCCGCGCGGACTCCGTCCCTGAACGACGCGCCGGGCGCGGGGAGCGCAGGAGCAGGACCGGGAACGACGCGCCGGGCGCGGGGAGCGCAGGAGCAGGACCCGCCATCGGAGTGATGAATCGTTTCGGTGCGCTGCTGGAGCGGGGGCGGCGTGATGGAGTCGCCGCATCCGGCAGGCCCCTGGGAGAGGACGGAGCGCGATGCAGTACGGCTGTCCTGACTGTGACGCCCTGCGCGCCGAAGCGCGCCGGCCGGGCGCCGATCTCGCCGACCTGCTGCACCGCGTACAGCTCCATGAACTCGACTCGCACCCGCCCCGGGCGGCCGCCCCGCCGAAGCGTGAGCAGGGCCGCAAAGGGCGGGCCTGAGGCCTGAATCGTCCCGGCCGGTGTCCCGGGCCCCGGCGACCGGGACGGGATGCTCAGGCGGCCCGCTCGTAACGGAGCAGGACGACTCCGTTGCCGAACGCCCGGCTCTCGGTGAGCCGGAGCGGAACCACCGCGTCGGAGGACGGGAACAGGGGCTTGCCCCGCCCGATGAGGACGGGGTGGACGTACACCCGGAACTCGTCGACCAGGTCGTGGCGCAGGAAGGTCGCGGCGAGGTCGGGGCCGCCCAGCACCAGGTCGCCGCCCGGCCGGGCCTTGAGCGCCCGGATCTCCTCGGGGACGACGTCCCGCACGATCGTGGTGTTCCAGTCGGCCCGCTCCAGCGTCCGCGAGAACACGAACTTCGGCATGTCCAGCCAGATCCGGGCGAACTCCCTCATCGGCGCGGTGTTCGCCGGATCGGCGTCGGCGGTCGGCCAGACCCCGGCCATCAGCTCGTACGTGACACGGCCTTCGAGGAAGCCGCCCATCGACCGGAGCTCGTCGTTGAAGTGGCGGTGCAGCTCGTCGTCGACCCGATGCCAGTCGATCTGACGCTCCGGTCCCTCGATGAATCCGTCCAGGGACACGGACATCATCAGGATGATCTTCCTCAAAGCGGCCTCGCCGAAGTCAGCCGGGACGGGTACGGGCGCGACGATACGCCCGTGGCGGCGACTGCGGTGGGACCGCTGAAGGCCGGATCACTCGAAGTCGGATCGGTGGAAGTCGACGCCGGCC
>NZ_JBHWUR010000087.1:0-31484 GCF_042737755.1 Streptomyces sp. NPDC059994 | reverse complement strand
CGCGGGGAACTGCGCGACCAGCACCCACCCGCCCGCAGGCAAACAGGGGCCCGGGGCGAAGCCCCGCAACGGGGTCGGGGGCGCAGCCCCGGGGAGCGGGTCTCAGCCCACCCGGCCGCCCGCCGGAGGGCTTTCGGGAAGGGGCGGGGTGGGGAATTCAACCCCCCACCACCCCCAACGCCCCCGCCATCACACTCACCTGAGGATTCACCTCCGGACACCCCGGCAGCAGCGACCCATCCGCGATCAGCACACCCTCCACGCCCCGCAGGCGCCCCTCCCCGTCCGCCGGGAAGCGGGCCGGGTCGGCGCCCCCGGCCACCGTTCCCGTGGGATGGAAGGCGGAGAGGTGGAGTTGACGAGCGGTCACCCCCGCCAGCACCCCGTCCAGCTCACGCAGACCCCGCACCCTCGGCGCCTTCGGAATCCCCGTAAGCACCTCCTCCGCGCCCGCTGCGAACAGCAGTTGGGCCATCGCCCGTACCGCTGTCATGAGGCGGGCCGCGTCGCGGGGGTCGAGGTCGTAGCGGATCAGGGTGCGGTCGCGGCCGTGGACGCTGCCCGACGGGCGGTCCGCGATCATCGCGCCGAGCGTGGCCAGATGACCCGCGCCGTCCAGTTCGCGGCGCAGCTCGCGGCCCACGCCCGGCAGGACGAAGCTGCCCATGCCGGGCGGGGTCGCCGTCGCCTCGATGAGGACGCCCTGTCCGTGCAGCTCCTCCACCCCGACGCTCTGCAGCACGCCCTCCCAGGCCGTGACCGGCTCCGGGAAACGGCCCGCCACGCTCGTCGCCGGGTGGACGCTGAGGTTGCGGCCGACGCCCGGGTGGGAGCCGAGGCCCGAGCGGCGCAGCAGCGGCGGGGACTGGAGGGCGCCCGCCGCGACCACCACCAGCGGGCTGAGGATCTCCAGCTCGGTGCCGTCGGCCCGCCGCACCCGTACCCCGGCGGCCCGAGGCCCGCCCGGCCGGTCGGCGTCCACCAGGACGCGCCGCACCCGCGCGCCCGTCACGATCCGGGCCCCCGCCGCGCACGCGTCCGGCAGCACCGAGAGCTGCACGCTCTGCTTGGCGCCCGCCGGGCAGCCGACCACGCACTGGCAGGAGCCCTTGCAGCCGGGGGCGTTGCGGCGCAGGGGCGCGGCCCGCCAGCCGAGCCGCTCGGCGCCGGTGAGCGCCAGCAGGCCGTTGTTGCCCAGCACGTCGAGGGGCTGCGGGGCGACGCGCAGTGTCCGTTCGACCTCGTCGAGACGGTCCGGCATGCCTTCCGCGAGGCTGAAGCCGAAGGAGGTGCGCCAGCGGTCGAGGACGTGGTCCGGAGTGCGGTAGCACGTACCGGAGTTGACCAGGGTCGTGCCGCCGACGGCCCGCCCGGTGGGGAGCAGCAGCGGCGGGCGGCCGGCCGCGACGGTCGCCCCGCCGTCGCGGTAGAGCTCGGCGAACCGGTCGAGCGGGGCTCGGCGCCCGAACGACGCGGTGGTGTGGTGGTGTCCCTCCTCCAGGACGACCGTGCGCAGCCCGGCCCGCGCGAGGGTGCGCGCGGCCATCGCTCCCCCGGCGCCGGACCCGATGACCACCGCGTCGGCCGTCGTCCGCGCGGGCCATTCCTCGGCCGGTACGCAGTCGAGCGGCGGATCGTCCGGCGGCGCCAGCACGGGTCCGCGCCCGCCCTCGTGGAGCAGGCGTTCCGTCCCGGCTGCGAGCAGCACCGGCACCTTGAGGAGGTCGAGGACCGGGGCGAGGGCGGGGCGTGCGCCGAGCGCCGCCATGACCTGTTCGCGCTCCTCGGAGCCCAGCGCGGCGAGCCGCCGTCCCGTCCGGGCGACCGCGTACGCGTCCACGGCCGCCGCCGCGCCCCGCAGCCCCGCCCGGGCGGGCGCGGGCATCGAGGCGAGGACGCCGTCGAGCCTGAGCGGCACCTTCGCCGTCCAAGGCCGGGTGCCGTCGTCGGCGAGGAGTGCGGCCACCAGGCCGGACACGGTCCGCGTGCCGTCGTTGCTCATCGCCCGCCCACCTCCGCGTGGGCGGTGCCCTCCACCGTCCACTCGGCCTCCGGCCGCCACCTCCCCCACCAGCGCTCCAGGCGTACGACCGCGTCCGCCGCCTCGCTGTTGCGGCAGACGGCCTCGCTCCCGTCCGGGTCCGTGTAGGAAAGGGTGAGGGTGCGCGCCTCCGGCTGGGTGACCTCGACCCGGATGCGTCGCAGGCCGGAGCGTCCGGTCACCGTCCACACCGGCAGCCCGATCTCCGCCCGGAAACGGCCCGCGCCCGCCCATCCCACGGCAGACCGTTCCGCCCGCCGGGGCCAGGTGCGCCCGCGCCGCCGCAGCCGCAGGAAGACCAGCGGTGGCAGCCCGCGCAGGACGGGCCGCGTCGAGACCGCCGCGACGACCTCCAGGACGTCACCGCCGCCGAGGTCCGCGTGCAGCCAGGACCAGCGGTGGGCGTTGCCGTGTCCGTATATCCGGGCGGACGCGCCCGGCGCGCCCTTCAGCGTCAGGGTGCGCCCGCCGTGGGTGACCGTGCCGTCGTACGTGGCGCGGCCGGCCGGGAGGATCTGGGCGGCGGGCAGCAGGGGGCGGCGCCAGGACCAGCGCGGGAAGGTGAACAGCGGGGCGTCCTGCGGCTGTTCGGCCAGGTCCCAGGTGAACGCGCCCGCCATTCCGGTCAGTCGGCCCGGCCGGACCGAGACGTCTTGTGTGCTGAAGCCGTCCGCGTCGCCCTGCCACGGCTCGGGACCGAAGCGGGCGTGCTCGACCGGGCCGTCCTTGGGGAACACCGCGACCCAGCCGTGGGCGTAGCCGCCCGAGCCGTCGGTGGGCGCGACCAGTTCGTGGTGGAGCCAGAGGCCGTCGCCGGTGGCCGGGTCGGTCGCGGTGGTGTACCAGACCTCGGTACGGCCGGGCTCGCCCTTCCAGCGTGGTGCGGCCAGAGCGTCGGCGCCCTCGCGGCGCGGGAAGCGGAAGCTCGCCAGGAAGGGGGCCAGGCCGGTGCCCAGGGGAAAGCGCAGGGTGCCCACGCCGACCCGCTTGCCCTCCTCGTAGTACAGGGTGCAGGGCAGGACCGTCATCGAGCGGACCGGGCGCAGCGGTGTGACGGATTTCCAGCCGTCCAGGGTCAGCCGGCGCCCGTCCGCGGTGAAGGCGAGGCGGTAGCGGATGCGGCGGCGCGTCAGCGGGGAGATCTCCAACTCACCTGCCATGTAAGGGTCGTCGGCCCATCCCGCGATCCGGATCCGGCCGGTGAGGCGGGCCTCGGTCGTCCCGGCCGGGCGCAGGACGGTGTCCGCCGAGGCCCGCAGATCGAGTCGGGCCGCACGGGTACGGCCCTCGCCGTCGAGGCGGAACGTGCCGAGCAGCGTCTCCCGGAACTCCGTGCCGCGCGCGCTCATGCCAGGCCTTCCAGCATGATCCGCTCGGTGGCGGTCAGATAGGCGTCCGCCGCCGTATGCGCGGCATGGGGGTCGCCCGCCGCCACCGCCTCGACGACGGGGGCGAGCCGCGCGTACGCCGCCTCCGGGTCGGTGAACGGCCCCACCAGCGCGGCCCGTACGGGAAGGTAGGCGTTGAAGAGGGTGTTGGTGAGGAGCGCATAGACCCGGTTGCCGGTGGCGCGGGCCAGCGCCCGGTGCACTTCGGCGTCGGCCAGCTGCACCGCGTCACCGCCCTGCGACTCCCGTACGGCGTCGAGGAGTTGGCGCAGCTCGGCAACGGCCCTGTCGTCGGAGCGGGCCGCCGCGCGTTCGGCGATCAGCGCGCCGATGCTGCGGCGCACCTCGAAGATCTCGCCGATCCAGTCCGGGCTGTGGCGCACCAGCATCGGCAGCAGGTCGGCGCCGCCCAGGCGCGCGTAGTCGCGGACCCGGGTGCCGACGCCGTGGCGGGTCTCCAGGAGTCCCGCCTGGACCAGTCGGCCGAAGGCGTGCTTGAGGGTGGTGCGGGTGACGCCGTAGCCGTCGGCGAGGCTGCGCTCGGGCGGCAGATAGCTGCCCGCCGGATGGCGGCCGGTGAGGATGTCCTCGCGCAGCCGGTTCTCCAGGACGTCGACGATGGTCTCGCGGGGCAGCGTCTCCACGTAGTCCCTCCCCAGGGTGGTGGTGCCGAAGTTCGCGGTGTGGCTCAGTGGCTGAGCCACTGAACCAGTGGCGTTGCGACACCGTCAAGAGGTGTGCGCCGAGAGGGGGCGATACGTCCGGAGAAGGCGATACGGACCGTTGCGACCATGAACGCGCCCCCGTGTCCGCGCCGGATACGGCACCGTCCATAAAGGATCAAGAGCGTTCCGGAGAGGGCAAGGTCACAGCCCTTCCCCCTGCTGCACCTTTGCGCCCCTGCCCTAGCATCTGAGCATGACGGTCCTGCCTGACGACGGGCTTTCGCTGGCCGCCGAGTTCCCTGATGCAACCCATGAGCAGTGGCAGCGCCTCGTGGAAGGCGTGCTGCGCAAATCGGGTAAAGATGTCTCGGGCACGGCTGCCGAGGAGGCACTGTCCACCCCGGTCGAGGACGGGCTCACCACCCGCCCCCTGTACACCGCGCGAGACTCCGCGCCCGATGCCGGTTATCCGGGCTTTGCCCCCTTTGTCCGAGGAGGCCGGGCCGAGGGCAACGCGGCGGACGGCTGGGGCGTACGACAGCGCCACGCCGGAACCGACCCCGCCCGGGTCAACGAGGCCGTGCTGGCCGATCTTGAGAACGGCGTCACCTCGCTCTGGCTGGCCGTGGGCCGGGGCGGCGTGCCGGTCTCCGGACTCGCCCGCGCCCTCGACGGCGTCTACCTCGACCTCGCACCCGTGGTCCTCGACGCGGGCGCCGACTTCGAGCCCGCCGCCCGGGAGTTGCTCCGCCTGTACGAGGAGCGCGGCGTCCCCGCCGACTCCGCGCGCGGCGGCCTCGGCGCCGACCCGCTCGGCCACGAGGCCCGCACCGGCGAGGCGCTGGACGTGGCGCCCGCGGCCGGCCTCGCCCGGCTCTGCGCCGAGCGGTTCCCGCGGCTGCGCGCGCTCACCGTGGACGCGCTGCCGTACCACGAGGCCGGCGGCTCGGCCGCCGAGGAGCTCGGTGCGTCGCTGGCCACCGGTGTCGCCTATCTGCGCGCGCTCACCGAGGCGGGCCTGTCCGTCGAGGCGGCCTGCGCCCAGCTGGAGTTCCGCTACGCGGCGAGCGCCGACCAGTTCCTGACCATCGCCAAGCTGCGCGCCGCGCGGCGGCTGTGGGCGCGGGTCGCCGAGGCGAGCGGGGCCCCCGCCGCCGGAGCGCAGCGCCAGCACGCGGTGACCTCGCCGGTGATGATGACGCGCCGCGACCCGTGGGTGAACATGCTGCGCACCACGGTGGCCTGTCTGGGTGCGGGCGTCGGCGGCGCGGACGCCGTCACCGTGCTGCCCTTCGACCACTCGCTCGGTCTGCCGGACGGCTTCGCGCGCCGCATCGCGCGCAACACCTCCTCGATCCTCCTGGAGGAGTCGCACCTGGCCCGGGTGATCGACCCGGCCGGCGGCTCCTGGTACGTGGAGCGGCTCACCGACGAACTCGCCCACAGCGCCTGGGAGTTCTTCCAGGCGATCGAGCGCGCGGGTGGCCAGGCGGCCGCGCTGCGCTCCGGGCTGATCCGCGAGCGGCTCGCCGCGACCTGGGCGGAGCGCAGCACGAAGCTGGCGCGGCGGCGCGAACCGGTCACCGGCGTCAGCGAGTTCCCGCATCTCGCCGAGCGCGCCGTCGAGCGCGAGGCGGCCCCCGCCGAGCCCTCGGGCGGACTGCCGAGGGTGCGCCGCGACGAGGCGTTCGAGGAGCTGCGCGCCCGCTCGGACGCCCAGCTGGCCGCGACCGGGACCCGCCCGCGGGTCTTCCTCGCCGCGCTCGGCCCGGCCGCCGCGCACACGGGCCGGGCGACCTTCGCCTCCAACCTGTTCCAGGCGGGCGGCATCGAGCCGGTGCACGACCCGGTGTCGGTGGACGCGGCCACGGCCGCCGAGGCGTTCGCCGCCAGCGGCGCCACCGTCGCGTGCCTGTGCTCAAGCGACGCGCTCTACGACGAGCAGGCCGAGGCGGTCGCCGCCGCCCTCAGGTCGGCCGGCGCGACGCATGTCTACCTCGCCGGCCGCGGCGAGTTCACCGGTGTCGACAGTTACGTCTTCGCCGGCTGCGACGCGGTGGCCCTGCTCTCCTCCGCCCTCGACCGCATGGGAGTGGCGTCATGACGATCCCCGACTTCTCGGAGCTGCCGCTGGCTCCGGGCGCCGGCGCCGACGGCTCCGAAGACCAGTGGCGTACCGCCGTGAAGGAGTCCACCGGGAAGGCCGACGGCGATCTGCTGTGGGAGACCCCGGAGGGCATCGCGGTCAAGCCGCTCTACACCGGGCGCGACCTGGAGGGCCTGGACTTCCTCGGTACGTACCCGGGCGTGGCGCCGTATCTGCGCGGCCCGTACCCGACGATGTACGTCAACCAGCCCTGGACGATCCGGCAGTACGCGGGGTTCTCCACGGCCGAGGAGTCCAACGCGTTCTACCGGCGCAACCTCGCCGCCGGGCAGAAGGGCCTGTCGGTCGCCTTCGACCTGCCGACCCACCGCGGCTACGACAGCGACCACCCGCGGGTCACCGGTGACGTCGGCATGGCGGGCGTGGCCATCGACTCGATCTACGACATGCGCCAGCTCTTCGACGGCATCCCGCTGGACAAGATGACGGTGTCGATGACGATGAACGGCGCGGTGCTGCCGGTTCTCGCGCTCTACATCGTGGCGGCCGAGGAGCAGGGCGTACCGCCCGAGAAGCTGGCCGGGACCATCCAGAACGACATCCTCAAGGAGTTCATGGTCCGCAACACCTACATCTACCCGCCCAAGCCCTCGATGCGGATCATCTCCGACATCTTCGCGTACACCTCGCAGAAGATGCCGCGCTACAACTCGATCTCCATCTCCGGCTACCACATCCAGGAAGCGGGTGCGACGGCCGACCTGGAGCTGGCGTACACGCTCGCGGACGGTGTGGAGTATCTGCGGGCCGGGATCGAAGTGGGCCTGGACGTCGACGCGTTCGCGCCCAGACTCTCCTTCTTCTGGGCGATCGGCATGAACTTCTTCATGGAGATCGCGAAGATGCGGGCGGCCCGGCTGCTGTGGGCGCGCCTGGTCAAGCAGTTCGACCCGAAGAACACCAAGTCCCTCTCGCTGCGCACCCATTCGCAGACCTCGGGCTGGTCGCTGACCGCGCAGGACGTGTTCAACAACGTCACGCGCACCTGTGTGGAGGCGATGGCCGCCACCCAGGGCCACACCCAGTCGCTGCACACCAACGCCCTGGACGAGGCGCTGGCCCTGCCGACCGACTTCTCGGCGCGCATCGCCCGCAACACCCAGCTGCTCATCCAGCAGGAGTCGGGCACCTGCCGGGTCATCGACCCCTGGGGCGGCAGCGCGTACGTGGAGAAGCTCACCTACGACCTGGCGCGGCGGGCCTGGCAGCACATCGAGGAGGTCGAGGCGGCCGGCGGCATGGCGCAGGCCATCGACGCGGGCATCCCCAAGCTGCGCGTCGAGGAGGCGGCCGCCCGCACCCAGGCACGCATCGACTCCGGGCGCCAGCCGGTGATCGGCGTCAACAAGTACCGGGTGGACACCGACGAGCAGATCGACGTGCTCAAGGTCGACAACTCCTCGGTGCGCGCCCAGCAGATCGCGAAGCTGCGGCGGCTGCGCGAGGAGCGCGACGAGGCGGTCTGCCAGGACGCCCTGCGCGCGCTGACCAACGCCGCCGCGTCCGGCACCGGCAACCTCCTTGAGCTGGCCGTGAACGCGGCCCGCGCCATGTCGACGGTCGGCGAGATCTCGGACGCCCTGGAGAAGGTGTACGGACGGCACGCGGCGCAGACCCGTACGATCTCCGGCGTGTACCGCAACGAGGCAGGCGAGTCCCCCTCCGTGGAGCGCACCCGCGCGCTCGTGGAACGCTTCGACGAGGCGGAGGGCCGCCGCCCGCGCATCCTGGTCGCCAAGATGGGGCAGGACGGGCACGACCGGGGCCAGAAGGTGATCGCCACCGCCTTCGCCGACCTCGGCTTCGACGTCGACGTCGGCCCGCTGTTCCAGACGCCGGGCGAGGTGGCCCGGCAGGCCGTCGAGGCGGACGTGCACATCGTCGGTGTGTCGTCGCTGGCCGCCGGTCACCTCACCCTCGTACCGGCGCTCCGCGAGGAGCTGGCCGCCGAGGGCCGGGAGGACATCATGGTCGTCGTCGGCGGTGTCATCCCGCCGCAGGACGTCCCCACCCTCCTGGAGATGGGCGCCGCGGCGGTCTTCCCGCCGGGGACGGTCATCCCGGACGCGGCGTACGACCTGGTGACGCGGCTCGGCGCGGCGCTGGGCCACGACGAGCTGTAGCCGCCCGTGCGCATCGATCTCGACAGCTATGTCAAGGGTGTGCTCGACGGGAAGCGGGCGTTCGTCGCCCGCGCGATCACCCTCGTCGAGTCCACCCGCCCCGACCACCGCACGCTCGCCCAGCAGCTCCTCACCGAGCTGCTGCCGCACGCCGGGAACGCCCGGCGGATCGGCATCAGCGGGGTGCCGGGGGTGGGCAAGTCCACCTTCATCGACGCCTTCGGCACGATGCTGACGGGCCTCGGCCACCGGGTGGCGGTGCTCGCCGTCGACCCGTCCTCCACCCGTACCGGCGGCTCCATCCTCGGCGACAAGACGCGGATGGAGCGGCTCGCGGTGGACCCGGCGGCGTTCGTGCGGCCCTCGCCGAGCGCGGGCACCCTGGGCGGCGTCGCCAAGGCGACCCGCGAGTCCATGGTGGTGATGGAGGCGGCGGGCTATGACGTCGTCCTGGTGGAGACCGTCGGCGTCGGCCAGTCCGAGACGACGGTCGCCGACATGGTCGACTCGTTCCTGCTGCTCACCCTCGCGCGTACGGGCGACCAGCTCCAGGGCATCAAGAAGGGCGTCCTGGAGCTGGCGGACGTGATCGCCGTGAACAAGGCGGACGGGCCGCACGAGCGCGACGCGAAGTCGGCAGCGCGCGAACTGGCGGGCGCGCTGCGCCTGATGCATCCGGTGGACGCGGCCTGGACGCCGCCGGTGCTGTGCTGCAGCGCCCGCGAGTCCAGCGGCCTGGACACCGTCTGGGAGCGGATCGACCAGCACCGCACGCTCCTCGACTCCACCGGGCGCCTCGCCGCCAAACGCCGTGACCAGCAGGTCGACTGGACGTGGACGATGGTCCAGGACGAGCTGCTGGACCGGCTGCGCTCCCATCCGGCGGTACGCGACCTCGCCCCCGCCCTTGAGCGGCGCGTCCGCGACGGCGAGCTGACACCGACGCTGGCGGCGGAGCGGATCCTGAGCGCGTTCCAGGGGGAGCCGGACGGCGCCTGAACTGTCGCTCGTAGAACGGCAAGGCCCGGACCGCACACGGTCCGGGCCTTCCGTGTCGCTCAGGCCGGGACGGCCGCGAGCTCGGCGCCCTCGGCGGCGTGCAGCCGCTCGATCAGCGACTGACGGGCCCGGGCCACCCGGGAGCGCACCGTCCCCACGGGGCAGTTGCTGACATGGGCCGCGTCCGCGTAGGGCAGCCCGAGGAGCTGGGTGAGGACGAAGGCCTCCCGGCGCTCGTCCGGGAGCGCCGCGAGGAGGTCGGCGAGGGCCACCCCGTCGTCGAACCCGGGCAGCCCCCGGGGCTGGGCCCGCTCGGCGGCCGACTGCCAGTCGTCGGTGTCGGACACCCGCGGCCGCGCGGCGGTGTACCGCAGGTTGTCGATCACCGCGCGGCGGGCGATCGAGAGCAGCCAGGTGCGGGCGGAGGAGCGGCCTTCGAAGCGGTGCAGGCTGCCGAGGGCCCGCAGGAAGGTGTCCTGGGTCAGATCCTCGGCGGCCTGCGGGTCGGCGCCGAGGTAGGTGACGTAACGGCGTACGTCACGGTGGAGCGCGCGGACGAAGTGCTCGACGGCTTCGGGGTCGCCGGTGCGGGCGGCGAGCGCCCAGGCCGTTATCGCCTGGTCCGTCGACTCGTCACGCGAGCGGGGCAGGGCAGGAGTGATCACCTGATGTCCTTCTCGGGAATCCGGGATCCGGACCGGCCCGCGAGGCGGGCGGGTCCGGTGAAGGGGTACGGCGGCACGAAGGTGTGCGGCCGATGCCCGGGGCGCCGGAGAGGACTCCGGGGACGCCGCGGGGAACCGGCTGTCGTCAGACGACAGCGGTCCCGGCGGGCGGACCCCGTGAGGTGATCGCGTGGACGAGGAAGAGCTGCCGGGGCGAGCGGACCGTACGGTCCCGGCGGGCGCGCAGGCGCGGGGGCCGCGGTGGCGCGGCCGAGAGCGGGGTCAGCCGCAGCGGGGCGAAGAGCCAGCCTGCGAAGGCCCGCAGGATCCGGAAGGCCGCGCGCTCACCGTGCGCGAGCCACAGGCCGCACAGCAGCGCGGCGAGGAGGTGGGCGGCGAGCATGCCGGTGGGGGACATCCCCAGGGGCATACCGGCCATGTCGTGGCCCATGGAACCCATATGGCTCATATGCCCCGTGGACACCCCGCTCATCGGCATGTCCATGGGCGGCATGGCCGGGTGCGCGGTGGCCTGGGCCCACGAGAACAGCTCGTGCAGTACCGCCTGCGCCCCCACGGCGACGGCCACGACCGGCCCGAACCCGCGCTCGCGCCCCGCCAGGGCCCACGCCGTGGCGCCGGTCGCGACAAAGCCGCAACCCAGCGCCCACCAGGGCACCGGAGCCTGGGACATGAGGGCGTGCCCGAGCGCGGTGAGCAGCACGCAGAGGGCCGCGAACATCGCGGCCCGCACAGTGCGGCAAGCGTCTCCGGCAGTCATGGCGCGCTCATCCTCGCATCCGCACCAGGCGTTTCACCGGCGGGTTCGCACATTGATCCGCCGATTCCACCCTGAAAACGCGCGTGATCCAGCCCACACCAACGCGCCGGAACCCGGCGGCGGTTCGCGCCGACTACTGGGGGGAGCCCAGGGGCGTCAGCCCGGCCGGTGGCCGTGCGGGATGAGGCGGCCCATCGCCCGCCGGGCGGCGGGGACCAGGCCGTGGGGGGTGGCTACGGGCGCCGCCCCCACCCCGACCGTGGCGCGCGGTGAGGGCGCGGCCGAGCCGTACCACTCGCACGGCGGCCCGGGTTGGCACTGACGGGCGTCGCCCTGCGCCTTCAGCGCCACGCTGATCAGACTGAGCAGCAGTTCGACGTCCGCGTCGCAGTCGAGGAGCACGGTGAGCCAGGCGGATCCGGGTGTCACCCGGATCGCGGTGCTGCGCCGGAGCTCGGGCAGCAGCCGCTCTATCGCCGTGTGGGTGAGATGCAGATCGGCGGCGTAGTCGGAGTGGAAGTGCACCACCTCGTACTCCGTCGTGCGGAAGGCTTGCCCAACGGCGCACCGGGGCGGGCCACTTACCAGATTCGGCCATGTCTCCAACTGAGCCATGGCGCGATGGGCCGCGGTCATAACCCCATCCTCGCGCACGATTCACCCGCAGGACACCCCCCATCACGCTTCTCCCGGGCCGCTTGACCAATCCGTGCCCGAACCGCGATGGCCGGATTCAGTCCAGGGTGACCGGACCGTCGCCGGTCCTGGCCTGCGAGGTGCCCTCGGCCGGCCCTTCTCCCTCTCCCCGCGCGGGCTTCCCGGGCGCACCGAGGTAACTCTGCAGCTCCAGCAGACTGCTCCCCTTGGCGGAGCCGTCGCGCCGGTCCTGGCCCTGGCCGGATCCGCTCAGGTTCTGCCGTACCGAGTCGAGGATCGTCAGGCCCTGGCCGACCAGGCCCGCGGCGATCTCGCCCAGGCCGTCGGCCCCGTTGAGCACGTTGACGTTGGCGCCCGCGAGACCGCCCGCTGCCTCCTTGACGATCTGCGGCAGCTGGTCGATCAGCATCCGGTCGAGCGCGACCCGGTCGTACGAGGCGGCCGCCTCGGCCTGGATCTTCATCCGCTCGGCCTCGGCCACGGCCAGCACCCTGATGCGCTCGGCCTCCGCCTCGGCGGGCTTGACGATCTCGGCCACCAGCTGCTGCTGGCGCAGCTTGGCCTGGCGCAGCGCCAGTTCGGTCTGGGCCGCGAGGACCTCCTGCTGGGCGTGGGCCTGGGCGAGCGGGCCGGCCTGGGCGGCCTTGGCCTGGGCACGGTCGACCTCGGCCGAGTACTCGGCCTTGACGACGGCGGTCTGGCGGGCGTATTCGGCCTGGTTGCGCGCGGCCACCTGCTCGGCCTCGACCGAGGCCTGGGTGGCCTGCGCCTGGGCGATCTGGGCCTGGCGCTGGATGGCCGCCTTGTGCGGGGCCGACATCGCCTCGATGTAGCCGGTGTCGCCGTCGTCGATCGACTGGATCTGGAGCGAGTCGACGATCAGGCCGATCTTCGCCATCTCCGACTTGGAGGTGTCCAGGACCTCGGCGGCCAGCTTCTGGCGCTCGGTCACGATCTCCTCGACGGTCATCGAGCCGATGATCGCCCGCAGATGACCGGCGAAGATCCGGCCGGTGAGCACCGACATCTGGTCCTGGTCGGAGAGGAAGCGCTGACCGGCGTTGACGATGCTCTCGTCGTCGTTGCCGACCTTGAAGGCGATGACGGCCCGGACGGTGAGCGCGATGCCCTGCTTGGTCACACAGGTCTCGGTGACCTCGGCCTCGCACATCGCGAGAGTGAGGAACCGCGTCTTGCGGAAGACGGGGAGCACGAACTTGCCGTGCCCGGTCACCACCCGGAACGGCGCTCCCCCGAGGCCTCGTCTGCCGCCCGAGATGAGCATCGCCTCGTCCGGGGCGGGCACGCGGTAACCGAACATCTGGGTCTCCCTTGTCTGTTGCCTGAGGTGCTGATGAGTGGTCCCGAGGGGCCGGGCGGATTCAGCCGGTGCCGAGGCCCAGTTCGTCCAGCGGGTCGGCCCACTCGATGACGTCGACCTGACGCGTGCCACGGGACTCCACGACGAGGACCCTCGCCCCGCGCGGCAACGGCTCCTCGGACCAGGCGAGGAACGTCTCCGAGCCACCGCGGACCCGCACCAGGACCTCGCCGGGGCCGCCGGAACCACGGGTTCCGATCAGCACTTCGCCGGTGCAGCCGATCACGGCATCGTCCTGCTCCATGGCTGGACCGCCCCCCTTGTCACCGCGGAACCGGCCCTCTACGGTCCGGGGCCGCCCACATGTTCCGGACGCGCGACCGATCCGGACTTCTGACGATAGCTCCCCGCCCCCGGACAGCCCATCCTCGGGTGCCTGACGGAGTCTGACGTTCGGATGCCAGAGCCCCTACACAACCGGCAAGTTATTTGCGAAATCTGACACAACCCTGAAACCAGAGTGTCTTGTTCGGCCAGAGTGCCACCGGGAGACTGGAAGACAAGATCTACTGCGTCACGCCGGGCCCCACCCCGGAAGGGCGCCGAAGCACCATGCGACACCCCGAGGCCGAGCTTCATGAACCAGGTGGGGCTGTTCCCCGGGACTGCCGGTCAGGCGGCGGCGAGCCGATCCACTCGCCGGACCGCGTGACAGGCCGGCGGCGCCTGCGGGAGTGCCCGCACGCCGCCCGCACGATCACTGCCAGGACGCCGCGGGGGCGTCCTCAGCATGTCTCGCTGGGAGAGTTCTTGATGATCACACGCAGAAATGCGATGAAGGCCGGCGTCGCGCTCACCGGTGCCGTGGGGGGCGCGGGACTGCTGATTCCGGCCCTGAGCAGCGAGGCGCAGGCTCAGGCCACCGACATCGACCCGACCACCATCCCCAAGTTCGCCCTGGAGATGCCGGTCCCGGAGACCCTGAAGCCGGACCGCATATCGGGCACGACGTCGTACTACAGCTTTGAGATGAAAGAGGTCCAGACCGAGATCATCCCGGGTAGGCAGACGACCGTCCGCACCTTCGACGGCCACTTTCCCGGCCCGTGGATCAAGGCCTGTTCGGGCCACCGCGTGGTGGTGACGCAGAAGAACGACCTGCCCACGCCGACCTCGATCCATCTGCACGGCGGCCACGTCCCGGAGTCCAGCGACGGCACGCCGATGGACCTCATCCAGCCGGGCGGCGAGAAGACCTACACGTACCCGAACAGCCAGCCCAACGCGAACCTGTGGTTCCACGACCACGCGCACCACGTCGAGTCGGAGAACGTCTTCCGCGGTCTGACCGGCTTCTACACGCTGATGGACCTGCCGGAGAAGGCGCTGGGGCTGCCCTCGGGCGCGTACGACGTCCCGATCGCCATCCGCGACGCCCGCTTCGACGACAACGGGCAGCTCGTCTACCAGATGAACGACTTCCGGGGCCGGAACGTCATCCTCGCCAACGGCAAGGCGTGGCCGTACTTCGAGGTCGCGGCGCGCAAGTACCGCTTCCGGCTGTACAACACGGCCAACATGCGGTTCTTCACCCTGAAGCTGTCGGACGGCTCGACCGTCCAGCAGATCGGTGGGGACGGCGGCCTGCTGGAGGCCCCGGTGACCACCGACACGATCTCGCTGACCGCCGGCGAGCGCGCCGACGTCGTCATCGACTTCTCCAAGTACCCGGTGGGCACCACCCTGCAGATCGTCAACACGGAGAACGTGCCCGTGGGTGTGCCCCCCACGCCGGTGCTCCAGTTCCGGGTGACCCGCAAGGCCGCGGACTACAGCCGCGTCCCGGCGAAGCTGCGCACCCTGCCCGCGCTGCCGACGCCGACGGTCAACCGCAATGTGGTCCTGCGCGTGGACGAGGGCGTCGCGGACGGCATGGGGTACATCGACGACAAGGTGTACGACGGCAACCGTGTCGACACCACCATCAAGTACGGCGACACCGAGGTGTGGACGGTCAGCAACGTCAACCAGCGGGTGCCGCACAACTTCCACATCCACCTGGTCCAGTTCCGGGTGCTGGAGCGCAACGGCGTACCGGTGACGTCCGGGCCCGAGTCCGGGCTCAAGGACACGGTCCGGCTGATGCCGGGCGAGAAGGTGAAGGTGCAGGCCACCTTCACCGGCTACCGCGGCAAGTACGTCTACCACTGCCACATGTTCGACCACGCGGCGATGGGCATGATGGCGACGATGGAAGTCGTCTGAGCCTGACGCCCGTCACCCAGCGGCGGGGGCACCGCGGGAATCCTCCCGGGGCGTCCCCGCCCGCCCCTGGTACGGCCGTGTCGCGACCCCGCCCCCTGCTGGCTCCTGCGCCCCCGCCAGGCAGCCCGGAGGGTACCCATGGCAGCGGGCCGCGGCGCGGTCAGGGCGGCGGGCGGACCCGGTTCACCGGATCCGCCCGCCGTCCGCCCAACTCGGCTTCCTATGACTTGGGTTGACGGTACGAGCCGTAGTGCGGCCGTCTGCCGTTCTGGGCGTCGGCGTAGAGCCGGAAGAAGCGGTCGCCGTAGACGGGGCTGTAGGTGATCTGGTTGTACCGTGGATCGGACTCCGGCAAGTCCATACCGCCGCCGTAGTAGCCGCCGACGTTCCCGATGATCTCGCCGGTGCCGGCGCCCCAGTCGACGTCCGAGAACCACGGCCCGCCGGAGACCCCGCCCCACATCCCGGCGCACACGACCCGCATCTGCCGGAACCCGGACAGCGGCCCCGACCGCGCCGCGCAGCGCACCGGCCGGTCCGACGGATTGCGCCCCACCCGGGGATAGCCGAGCATCGTCACGTTCTGGCGGTAACCGGCCTTTCGGACGAGGTGGTTGGCCCCCACGACGTCCTGTACGTCCCTGCCGTCGGCCGACGGCGCCAGCCGGGCGAAGGAGTAGTCCAGGTCGGAGACGGCCCCCTTGCTGTTGCGGACGTACTGGTCGTCCACGAACCAGTCGGTGACCCGGTAGAACCCGTACGGCTGGTCGGCCAGCTCACTGCGCGAGCGGTACTTCGGTACGAAGACGGCCCGCCCGCCCGCACAGTGACCCGCCGTCAGGATCAGGTCGTGGCCACCGCTCTCCACCACGCTCGCCGAGCACTTGTGCGCGCGCATCTCACCGGTCGTCGGGTCCGGGCCCGCGGAGGTGAACAGCACGCCGACGGAGGCGATCCCGGGGATGTGCTCGGCGCTCGGCATGCCGGGCACGGAGGCCGGGGGGCCGGGCGTACCGGCCGGGACGCCGTCCGAGTCGGGGCGTCCGGGGTCGGTCGCGGAGGAGATGCGCCCGGGGGTCCAGAAGCCGAGGACGTCGCCGTCCGACCAGCCGTCGCCGCCGGGAGCGGCCCCCTGGCCCGTACGGGACGTCACATCGGGCGCCGGGCCGGGTGCCTGGGCCGCGTCGGCAGGGGCCCCGCCGGTCAGCAGGAGCGCCCCCGAGGCGGTGAGGCTGAGCCCCAGCCGCAGCCCCAGGCTCAGGCCCAGCCCTGACCCTGACCCTGGGGCTGGGCCTGGGTCTGGGCCTGGGCCTGGCCTCAGTCGGAAAAGATTCATGGGCGACATCCTGCCCGAATCATGCGTATATGCCCCTGAGGCTCAACGATGCGCTCAGTCGCGCGCGCAGCGGCGCTCGAACGCCCTCCAGTCCGTCTCCAGCCGCCACTGGAGGGCGGCCTTGGGGCTGCCGGCCAGGAACGTCCGGCACACGGCACCGGGCCTCCGGTCCGGGTCGGGCGTGTCGCTCCGGCAGGGCGCGGCGAAGCTGTCGTACCGGTCCTGCTCCTGCCACAGGTTCGCCCCCTCGACGAAGGCGTGGTCCAGCGAGGCACGCGCGGAGGTCCGCAGCTCCTCGATGCCCAGGCCCTGGTCGGTGACGCCCAGTTGGAAGACTTCGGTGAGGCTGCTGCGGCTGACGCCCGGGTCGTCGGTGGCCAGCGCGAGGGGCACCCCGGCATCGAGATAGGTGTGCAGGGGGTGCCGGTCGCCGTCGACCCGGAGGATCTGGGCGTGGCTGATCAGGGGTGCCTCGACCAGGACGTGCCGCCTGCGCATCCGGGCCGCCAGGGCCTGGTGGCCGCGCTCGTGGACGAGATCGACGCCGTGTCCGACACGATCGGCGCCCGCCACGTCGACGGCCTGGGCGATGTGGAAGGCGAGATCGCGCCGACTGACCCCGTTCAGGCCCTCGACCAGCTCACCGGCGTGCAGGCTGACGTGCACGGACGGGGCCCGGGACTTGAGGAAGCCGATCATCTTCATGTGCAGGGTGTAGTCCCGCAGGGCGACCGGGGCGTCCTCGGGCTGGACCATGTTGACGCCGACGACCCGGCCGATCCGGCGGCGGGCGAGCTCGAAGCCGAGGATCTGCTGGGCGAAGACATGGCGGGCGGCCTGGGCGCGGCCGACCTGGTAGTCGAAGCGGATGACGACGGAGCACCCGCGCGGCGCGGGCGCACGGTCGCAGCCGAGGAGTTTGCGGTAGTCGGTGAAGCTCTGGTCGTAGGCGGCCGCGGCCTGCTGAACGATCTCCTGGAACCGGGGGTCCCGGGTGAGGGCGTCGCGGAACTCCGCCAGGCCGGACGGGCCGGGGTCCGCCGGATGCACCCGGTCGACCAGCCGCCGGAGCGGCTCGGCCGCCACCGTCACCAGCGTCTCCACGTACGTGGTCCGCTCCCGCGCGGCATCCCGGGCCACCTCGGCCAGCATGTCCGCGTCGTGGCCCGCCTCGGCCCCGGCGAACTTCCCGAAGGTGGCGAAGAAGTGGTCGTGGCCGGGCTGCGGGTCACCGTCGGGCGGCAGCACGAAGCCGCGCATCGACCAGGCCCGGACGACCTCGCGGCGGAACGGCCCGGGGCGTGTGGCGTCCTGGGCGGGCCGCTGTCCGGGGCCGCACGGCTGCGGTCCGGGGGTGACGACGTACGTGGTGGCGTCCACGCACTTGCGGTCACGGGCGGCGTACCCGATGAGCGACTCCGCGCGGACGGCACCGCCGAGGTGATGATGCAGGTCACCGCCCTTGGGGAGGTCCCGTAGCAGGCGGGCGAGGTCGGCGGGGGTGCGGGTGGCGGACGCCAAGTGATGTTGGGGGTGGGTTGGTTGGGGGTGGGTTGATTGGGGGTGGGTTGATTGGGGGTGGGTTGATTGGGGGTGGGTTGATTGGGGGTGGTGCGGGTGGGCCCGGGTCGGGTGGGCCGGGGGCGAGTGGGCCTGGGCCGGATCGGCCTGGCCCGGATCGGCCTGGCCCGGATCGGCCTGGCCCGGGTCGGCCTGGCCCGGGTCGGCCTGGCCCGGGTCGGCCTGGGACGAGTGGGTCTGGCCCGGGTCGGCCTGGCCCGGGTAGGACTGGGACGGGTCGGCCTGGCCCGGGTAGGCCTGGGACGAGTGGGCCTGGGACGAGTGGGCCTGGGACGAGTGGGCCTGGCTCAGGTCGGCCTGGGACGAGTAGACCTGGGGCGAGTGGGCCTGGCTCAGGTCAGGCCGACTCGGGTAGGCCTGGGACGGGTAGGCCTCGGACGAGTGGGCCTGGCTCAGGTCGGGCCGACTCGGGTCCGCCTGGGCCGGGTAGGCCTGCCCCGGATCGACCTGGCCCGGATCAGCCCGACGCAGCCCGGCCTGACTCGGCTCGGCCTGGCTCGGCTCGGCCTGACGCAGATCGGCCTGACGCAGATCGGGCTGCCTTGGTTCGGCCTGGCTCCGTTCGCTCCGGCTCTGATCGCCCCCGATCTGTTCAATGCCACTCTGTTCGGTCCCGCCCGCGACGCCAACGCGGCCCGGCCCGGCGACCGCCGCAACCGGCAGCACGCTCACGGCCAGCCCGAGCGCGGTCGCCCGGGCCAGCACCGACCACCGCAGCCGCAATCTCTTCTCCATGGCCTGTCCCTCTCCCTTCCCTCCCCCTCCCGGCCCATACTCACCAGGGGGCAGGCCGGAAACGCCCGACGCGCGCAGGCCAGGCCCCCGTGTGGCCGACACGCGGCGGTCGTCCCGCGCCGGGGAGCCCGGCAGTGGCTACGGTGATCCGCGTTCCCCGCCGAACGCCGAAGGGAGTACTCCCGTATGCGCGGTACGTCCTGGCTCCGGGTGCTCGTCGCGACGCTGCTCCTGCTCGCCGCGGCTCCGGCCACAGCCGGTGCGGCGAGCCTCCGCCCCGCACCCGTCGTCCTCCTCCCCGCCTTCCACCTCGCCAAGCTCACGGTGAACGTCAGCGGCCAGACCTCGGCGCCCGACTGCCCCCGCTCCGGCAGTTTCGAGGACTGGTACCTCAACGACCGTCCGAGCACCGTTTTCCGCCAGGTCTGCCAGGACCGGCTGCTGACCCTGCGCTACGACGCGGACCGCACCGGACCGGTGCCGTCGCGCCTCTCGGAACAGCAGGGCGTGACGGTACGGCTCAAGGAGTACGGCAGCACCCGCAGCGCCCCCTTCTACGAGCCTCTCTACCGCTCCCTCGAAGCCGCCGGCCTGCGGCGGGGCCGGGGCATCCGGGTCGCCGGGTACGACTCCCGGCTCACTCCGGACCTGGGCGGCTTCCTCTCCCGTACGCGCGAACTCGTCGAGAACACCTACCGCGCCAACGGCAGCCGCCCGGTCCATCTGATCGGCCACTCCAACGGGCCGCTGTACGCGCAGTACCTGCTCACCCACCGAACACTTCACCGGCGACCGGCGCGACTTCCGCTGACATCACCCGGAGGCACCCCATGAAGATGCTCATCAACGTCGCCGAAACCGTCGTCGCCGACGCCCTGCGCGGGATGGCGGTCGCGCATCCGGAGTTGACCGTCGACGTGGAGAACCGGGTGATCGTGCGGCGGGACGCGCCGTTCGCCGGAAAGGTCGGGCTGGTGTCCGGGGGCGGGTCGGGGCACGAGCCGCTGCACGGCGGGTTCGTGGGGCGCGGGATGCTCGCCGCCGCGTGTCCCGGTGAGGTGTTCACCTCACCCGTGCCGGACCAGATGGTGCGGGCCGCGGCCGCCGTGGACAGCGGGGCCGGGGTGCTGTTCGTCGTCAAGAACTACACCGGTGACGTCCTCAACTTCGACATGGCCGTGGAGCTCGCCGAGGACGAGGGCGTACAGATCGCCAAGGTGCTCGTCGACGACGACGTCGCCGTGACCGACAGCCTGTACACCGCGGGGCGGCGCGGCACCGGGGCCACCCTCTTCGTGGAGAAGATCGCGGGCGCGGCGGCCGAGGAGGGCGCGCCCCTGGAACGGGTCGAGGCCATCGCCCGCCGGGTGAACGCGAGCTCGCGCAGCTTCGGCGTCGCGCTCAGCGCCTGCACCACCCCCGCCAAGGGCAGCCCGACCTTTGTTCTGCCGCCCGGCGAGCTGGAGCTCGGCGTCGGCATCCACGGCGAGCCCGGGCGCGAGCGGCGGCCCATGATGACCTCCCGGGAGATCGCGGACTTCGCCGTGGACGCCGTCCTGGAGGATCTCAAGCCGTCGAGTCCCGTCCTGCTCCTGGTCAACGGCATGGGGGCGACGCCGCTCCTGGAGCTGTACGGGTTCAACGCCGAGGTGCACCGGGTGCTGGCCGAGCGGCGCGTCCCGGTGGCCCGCACGCTCGTGGGCAACTATGTGACCTCCCTCGACATGGCGGGCTGCTCGGTGACGCTGTGTCAGGCCGATGAGGAGCTGCTGCGGCTGTGGGACGCGCCGGTGAACACGCCCGCCCTGCGGTGGGGTTGCTGACCGCCGTGGCCCGACCCGGCCCCGGCCCGTATCCCATCCGTACCCCAACACCTACACCTCAAGGAGGGCTCGTGCTCGACGCCGCTTTCTTCCGTCGCTGGATGACCGTGACGGCCTCGACCGTGGACCGGGAGGCGGCGCGGCTGACCGAACTGGACTCGGCCATCGGCGACGCCGACCACGGCGCCAACCTCCAGCGCGGTTTCACCGCCGTCACCGCCGTCCTGGAGAAGGAGGCCCCGGACACCCCCGGCGCCGTACTCACCCTCGCCGGACGGCAGTTGATCTCGACCGTGGGCGGCGCGTCCGGACCGTTGTACGGGACGCTGCTGCGCCGCACCGGCAAGGCGCTCGGCGACCGGGCCGAGGTGAGCCGGGAGGAGCTCGCCACCGCGCTGGGCGAGGGCGTGGCGGCGGTGGCGCAGCTGGGCGGGGCCGCCGCCGGGGACAAGACGATGCTGGACGCGCTGATCCCGGCCGTCGAGGCGCTCGGGGAGTCCTTCGCGGCGGCGGGCGCGGCGGCGGAGGCCGGGGCGCTCGCGACCGTGCCGCTCCAGGCCCGCAAGGGCAGGGCCAGCTATCTGGGCGAGCGTTCCATCGGCCACCAGGATCCGGGCGCGACCTCGGCCGCGCTGCTCATCGCGGGGCTCCAGGAGGCCGTCGCATGAGCGGGGGCGAGGCCGACGGACTCGTCGGGGTCGTGCTCGTCTCCCACAGCGCGGAGGTCGCCTCCGCCGTCGCCGCGCTCGCGACCGGTCTTGCGGGCGGCGGCGCGACCGCTCCCGTCGCGGCGGCGGGAGGCACCCCCGACGGCGGCCTCGGCACCAGCTCCGAGCTCATCGCGGAGGCGGCGGCCGCCGTCGACCGGGGTGCGGGCGTGGCGGTCCTGGTGGACCTGGGCAGCGCGGTGCTCACCGTGAAGGCGCTCCTTGCCGAGGGCGACGAGCTCCCGGCGGGGACGCGGCTCGTCGACGCCCCCTTCGTGGAGGGTGCGGTGGCGGCCGTCGTGACCGCCTCGGCCGGGGCGGATCTGGACGCGGTGGAGGCGGCGGCCTCGGAGGCGTACGACTACCGGAAGGTGTGATCCGTACTGGCGGAGCGTGTGATCCGCGGCACGTGAGCGCGGGCCCGGCGGGACGTTCCCGCCGGGCCCTGGGCCGTCCGGCCCACGAGCGGTCGAGGGCTCGCCAGCACCTTTATGCAACTTGTTGCATAACCGCGCCCCGTGCTCTACAACTGGAGCGACGACACCGCCGTACCTGGAGGCGCCCCCATGAGCGACTACCCCCACCTGCTGAGCCCCCTCGACCTCGGCTTCACCACGCTTCCCAACCGGGTGCTGATGGGGTCCATGCACATCGGGCTCGAAGAGGCCGAGAACGGGTTCGAGCGGATGGCGGCGTTCTACGCCGAGCGGGCGCGCGGCGGGGTCGGCCTCATGGTCACCGGCGGCATCTCCCCGAACGACGCGGGCCGCCCGTACGAGGGTGGCGCCAGGCTCACCACCGAGGCGGAGGCCGCCCAGCACCGTACGGTCACCGACGCGGTGCACGCGGCGGGCGGGCGGATCGCGATGCAGATCCTCCACTTCGGCCGGTACGCCTACCACCAGGACCTGGTGGCGCCGAGCGCGCTCCAGGCCCCCATCAGCCCCTTCGTGCCGCACGCCCTGACCGACGACGAGGTCGAGCAGACGGTCGAGGACTTCGTCCGCGCGGCCGAGCTGGCCAAGTCCGCCGGGTACGACGGCGTCGAGATCATGGGCTCCGAGGGCTATCTGATCAACGAGTTCATCGCGGGCGCCGTGAACCGGCGCACCGACCGGTGGGGCGGCTCGTACGAGAACCGGATGCGCTTCCCCATCGAGATCGTCCGCCGCACCCGCGAGCGCGTCGGCGACGACTTCATCCTCATCTACCGGCTCTCCATGCTGGACCTGGTGCCCGGCGGCTCCACCCTGGAGGAGGTCGTCACACTGGCGCGGGCGATCGAGGCGGCCGGGGCGACCCTCATCAACACCGGCATCGGCTGGCACGAGGCCCGTATCCCCACCATCGCGACCTCGGTGCCGCGCGGCGCGTACACCTGGGTGACCAAGAAGCTGATGGGGTCCGTCTCCATCCCGCTGATCACCAGCAACCGCATCAACACCCCGGAAGTGGCCGAGCAGTTGCTCGCCGAGGGCCGGGCGGACATGGTGTCGATGGCGCGGCCGTTCCTCGCCGACCCCGAGTTCGTCGCCAAGGCGCGGGCCGGACGGTCCGAGACCATCAACACCTGCATCGGCTGCAACCAGGCCTGTCTGGACCACACCTTCAGCGGGAAGATCACCTCCTGTCTGGTCAACCCGCGCGCCTGCAACGAGACCGAGCTGATCCTCTCCCCCACCAAGCGCCGCAAGCACCTCGCGGTGGTCGGCGCGGGCCCGGCCGGGCTCGCCTTCGCGGTCTCGGCGGCCGAGCGCGGCCACGCGGTCACCCTCTTCGACGCGGCGGCGGAGGTCGGCGGCCAGCTGAACATCGCCAAGCGGGTGCCCGGCAAGGAGGAGTTCGACGAGACGCTGCGCTACTACCGTACGCAGCTGGAACTGCGCGGCGTGGAAGTCCGGTTGAACACCACGGCGACCGCCGGGGAGCTCACCGCGGGCGGCTACGACGAGGTCGTCGTCGCCACCGGCGTGACGCCACGCACCCCCGAGATCCCCGGCTCCGACCACCCCAGCGTCCTCACCTACCTGGACGTGCTGCGCGACGGCGCCCCGGTCGGCGAGCGCGTGGCGATCGTCGGCGCGGGCGGCATCGGCTTCGACGTCGCCGAGTTCCTCACCGACGGCGGCGACGCGGCGAGCCTGGACCCCGAGACGTACTTCCGGCAGTGGGGCGTCGACACCTCGTACGGCGAGCGCGGCGGGCTGCGCGCGCCCGAGCGGCCCAAGCCCCCGCGCGCGGTGCACCTGCTCCAGCGCAAGACCTCCAAGGTCGGCGCGGGCCTGGGCAAGACGACGGGCTGGATCCACCGCACCGAGCTCAAGCACCGCGGCGTGACGATGGTGCCGGGCGTCAGCTACGACCGGATCGACGACGCCGGCCTGCACATCACCGTCGACGGCAACTCCACGGTGCTGCCGGTGGACACCGTGGTCCTGTGCGCGGGGCAGGAGCCGCGCCGCGACCTGTACGAGGAGCTGGCGGCGGCGGGCGCCAGCGTGCACCTGATCGGCGGCGCGGACGTCGCCGCCGAGCTGGACGCCAAGCGCGCCATCGACCAGGGCACCAGGCTGGCGGCGGCCCTCTGAGGACCCGGGCGGCGCGGCGGAATCTAGGATGCGGTCATGTCCCTCCCGTACGCGATCCTGACCGCCCTGCTCGAAAAGCCCTCGTCGGGGCTTGAGCTGACCCGCCGGTTCGACAGGTCGTTCGGCTTCTTCTGGTCCGCGACGCACCAGCAGATCTACCGTGAGCTGGGCAAGCTGGAGCAGTCCGGGTCCATCCGCGCGCTGCCGTCCGAAGCCCCGGCGCGCGGCCAGAAGAAGGAGTACGAGGTCCTGCCCGCGGGCCGCGCGGAGCTCGCCGCGTGGGCGGCCGCCGGGCAGGACCCGCGCCCGATGCGGGACCCGCTGCTGCTGCGGATGCGGGCGGCGGCGGTGGTCGGCACGGACGGGCTGACCGCCGAGCTGCGCCGCCATCTCGACCTGCACGAGCGGCAGTTGGAGATGTACGAGGGGATCGAGCGGCGGGACTTCCCGCCGGAGCGGGACAGCGAGCAGGACCGGCTGCGGCATCTGGTGCTGCGCGGCGGCATCGAGCTGGAGACGTTCTGGATCCGCTGGCTGACGCAGGCGCTGGATACGGTGGACGGGGAGGAGTGAGCCCGGCCCCGAGTGGCGGATGAGCACCGCCCCCACTGGCGTTGTATTGTGCAACTAGCCAGTGAGAGGACCAGCCGTGCCCAGCCGAGATCAGTCGGTCACCACCATCCAGCGGGAGCTGACCGCGTTCGCCCGCCGCGCCCGGGCCGCCGCCGCGCGCATGCACCCGGAGCTGTCGCTGGTCTCCTTCACTCTGCTGTCCCACATGGAGGACCAGCAGGGGTGCCGCGCGACCGACCTCGCCGCGTACTACATGCTCGACAAGTCGACCATCAGCCGGCAGATCGCGGCCCTGGAGAAGCTGGGGTTCATCGAGCGCCGCACCGACCCGGCCGACCACCGCATCCAGCTGCTCCACCTCACCGCCGCCGGCACCGAGAAGCTCGCCGAGGCGGCGGTGCTGCGGCGGTACGCCTTCCACGAGCGGCTCGCGGACTGGGAGGAAGCCGACCTCGACCGGTTCGCCGCGTATCTGCTCCGCTACAACAGCACGGCTCCCGACGGGAGTTGACATCTTCGGGCGCACTCGGGAGCTCGGGAGCTTTCGTGCGTACGCGGGAGCCATCCCGCTCCCCCGCCCGGTGTGACGAGCCCCGACTCATACGCGAGCACCACCGCCTGCGCCCGGCCGGCCAGGTCCAGTTTGCTCATGGCCCGGTTCAGATGGGTCTTGACCGTCGCCTCGCTGATGAAGAGGTGGTCGGAGATCTCCAGGTTCGACAGGCCGCGCGCGGTGAGCTTGAGGACCTCGCCCCTCGCGGACAGTGAGCGCCGCCAGGTCCGACGAGAGGCGCGGGAAGCGCTCGGCGGGCCGCGCGAAGGACTCCACCAGGCGCCGGGTGACGCTCGGCGCGAAGAGGGTGTCGCCGCCGCCGACCGCCGCGACCGCGGTGAGCAGCCGCTCCGGCCCCGAGTCCTTGAACAGGAACCCCGAGGCGCCGGCCCGCAGCGCGTACGTGCGCCGGGGGCGTGTTTCAGGACATTGGTGAGCGCTTCCTGCGCCACCCGGTACGCGCACAGGTCGACGCCGGGCGCCAGCGGCCGGGCCTCCCCCTCGACCCGCAGCTCGACCGGCAGACCGCCGGCCCGCAACCGCTCCACCATGTCCGAGAGGCGTGAGAGGCCGGGCATCGGGGCCGACGGCTCACCGTCGAGGTCCTCGGCGCGCAGGACGTGCAGCATGCGCCGCAGCTCCTGCAGGTCAGGCGCGTGGCGTCAACCAGTCGCGGTGCACGGACTACCGCGGGAGCTGCAGACGGATCCACTCCTTCCGGAGCGGTCCGAAACTCGTTTGTCACCGCCGTCCGCCGATGCTGGAGTGGGCGCATGAACAACGAAGAAGTGCTGGCCCTGTTCGACCGGCAGATGCGCGAGACCTCGCCGCCCGGCGGCCCCGGTGCCCGGGTCGAGCGCGCGGGCCGGGTCGTCCGCCAGGTCGGACCGGATCCCGTCTGGAACGGGATCCTCTGGTCGGACCTCGACGAGGCGTCCGCCGACCGCGAGATCGCCGAGCAGATACGGCACTTCGCCTCGCCGGCCCGCGAGTTCGAGTGGAAGCAGTACGCGCACGACGCCCCGGGCGACCTCGGCGAGCGGCTGCTGGCGGCCGGGTTCACGGCCGAGCCCGCCGAGGCCCTGATGGTCGCGGAGACCAAGGACCAGCTCGGTGAGGTGGCGCTGCCCGAGGGCGTCGAGCTGGTGGCGGTGACCGACGCGGCCGGGGTCGCGCTGATGACGGCCGTCCACGAGCAGGCGTTCGGCGACGACGCCTCCAGGACCGCCCGGCGCATGGAGCTCCAGCTCGCCGAGGCCCCCGACACCCTGGTCGCGGTGGTGGCCATGGCGGACGGGGTGCCGGTGTGCGCGGCCCGGATGGAGCTGATTCCGGGTACGGAGTTCGCCGGGCTGTGGGGCGGCGGCACCACCGAGGCCTGGCGCGGCAAGGGCATCTACCGGGCGCTGGTCTCCTACCGCGCCCGCGTCGCCGCCGAGCGCGGGTACCGCTTCCTCCAGGTCGACGCCTCCGACCAGAGCGCCCCGATCCTGCGCCGTCTGGGCTTCTCGCGGCTGAGCACGACCACGCCGTACGTCCACCAGCCGTAGCCGGGGCGCCCGTTGGGTGTCAGCGGGCGTAGACGGCGACGAAGTCACGGGTGGCCTGGTTGTAGTAGCGCTCCGGGGGGTTCTCGAAGTCGAGGATGTTGGCGGGCGCGGGGTCGTCCGGGGTGCGGCTGCCGTCGTAGCTCATGAAGGACGGCCAGGCGCGGTTCATGTCCAGGGGCATGGCGCGGACCGCGCCCGCGCGCTCCATCAGCCCGGCGAGCGTACGGGCCGACAGGGCCTGGCCGACGACCATGATCACATCGCCCTCGGCGGTGACGCCGACGCCGGAGCGCGCCACGTACATCCTGCTCTGGTCGGTGGCGCCCCACTTGGCGTCGTTGTCGATGTCGGGCACCACCCGGCCGCCGTCGACCATCAGATCGAGGCACTGGCGCACCCCCACGACGTCCGGCGTCATCCGCACATCCCGTCCCCAGATGCCGATGCGGATCGAGCCGTCGCGGTAGAAGACCTCGGAGGCGGCGCCGTCGCGGAGCTCGCCCGCGGTCTTGCCCGCGAGGTAGAAGCCGCCCCGGGAACCGCCGTCGGTGATCTTGAAGCCGCCGTTCCAGGACGCCACCAGGCCGGTGCGCTGCCCCTTGGGGATGCTGGGCGGGACGGCGAAGGATCCGCCCGGCTCGCGCAGTCCGGGGTGCAGCTGGAAGCGGGAGTCCTTGGCGCTGACCCAGGCGACGGCCGCCTCGTACGAGGTGTGGGCGGCGTCGGGGCGCACATAGGTGCCCTGCACGATCGGTCGGCCGCGGGCCGAGACCAGTGCGCGCCAGACGCCTTCGCCCACCAGCGCCGGGGCGACCAGCGGACGCATCGGGGCCCGCAGCGGCAGCCCGCCGCGCGCCGCGACCGAGGGGGCGACGGCGGCCTTGCGCATCCGGGCCAGCGACTCGCCGGGCAGCGACCCGCCGATCTTCGGCGGGTCCATCTCGTACTGGAGGTTCTCCAGCTCGTCGACGACGAAGCCCAGCTCGTGCTCGCGGGCCCAGCCCGCCAGGCGCGCGGCCGTGCTGTCGTCACCCGGATAGGTCAGGGCCTCGCGGACCGACCAGCCCACGGTCCCGGCGCCGAGCACGCACACCGCCAGCGTGGAGCGGACGGCCAGACGGCGCCGGCGCCGCTGGGGCGGCGTCAGATCGCGGCGGTGTCTCCACGGCAGCAGTCGGCGACGGGCCATGGCGCTCCCTCTCCGATGTGGGGTTCCGGGCGGACACGCATCCGAAATGCCCAGATATATGACTTCTTTCTGCTATAACCCGATCGCCGGTAACCTAATCAGCCATCACACTGGGCGGCATGGCCGAGAAGCGCAGCGCGGGGCTCCTCCTCTACCGGACCGCACCGAGCGGCGTCGAAGTGCTGATCGGGCACATGGGCGGACCGTTCTGGTCCGGCCGCGACGAGGCCGCCTGGTCGATCCCCAAGGGCGAGTACGGCCCGGAGGAGACACCGGAGGCGGCGGCCCTGCGCGAGTTCGAGGAGGAGCTGGGCCTGCCCGCCCCCGAGGCCGCCCGGGTGCCGCTCGGCGAGTCGCGGCAGGCCAACGGGAAGGTAGTGACGGTCTGGGCGGTCGAGGCCGACCTCGATCTGACGGCTGTCGTACCCGGCACCTTCACCATGGAGTGGCCCCGGGGCTCCGGCGTGCGGCAGGAGTTCCCGGAGATCGACCGCGTCGCCTGGCTCCCGCCGGAACAGGCGTCGGCCAGGCTGGTGGCGGGGCAGCGGGTCTTCCTCGACCGGCTGGCCGCGTACCTCCAGGGGCCGGGCCGGACCTGACGGAGTCAGGCCGCGCGCGGGGCGCGGCGGCGGCGGCCCGCGATGATCCCGGCGTAGTGGCGCCCACCACGTGCGCGGCCGCCGCTGCCGGTGCGGCGCGCCGGGCTGCCTGGAGGCGTACGCGGGGGCGGAGGCCCTGGTCGCACGCCGGCGCGAGGCGGGCGCCGCCCTGCCGGACGGCATCGCGGAGGAGACGGCGGTGTCGGCGCTGGTGGCGCTGGTGGCGCTGGTGGCGCTGGTGGCGGTGGCGGCGGTGGCGGCGGCATATCCGGAGGCCGTGACGGAGGGCAGCGCCGAGGCGGACGCTTCTGCCGGAACGGACGGAAGCCGCCCCGCCCACGACCCCGTCGCGCGGGCCGTGCTCGACGAGACCGCCGGGTACCTCGGCGCCGGACTCTCCGACCTCATCAACCTCCACAACCCCGAGCGCATCCTCATCGGCGGCTGGGCGGGGCTCCAACTCGGCCCGTGCATCCTGGAGTCGGTGCGCGCACGCCACCGCGTACGCCCTGCGGCACCCCGCCGAGCGCGTCACCATCGAGTTCGGGCGGCTCGGCCCGGACGCGGTCACGGTCGGCGCCGCGACCCTGCCGCCGGCCGACTTCTTCGCGCGCGACGGCCGACGCGCCCCGGCCGACGAGGCGCCCGCCGTCCCCGAGCAGCCCGGCTGGCGGGCCCCGGTCGAGGAGCGCGCCGCACGCTGAGCGGCCTACGGGGGAGAGCGCCCCGCCGGCGCGGGGCGAGGAAGGGGAAACGGGCGCCGCGAATCAGGGCCCCGCGGGCGCGACCGGGCCTGGCGCAGGCGCAGGCACTGTCCTGGGTCAAGAAGCGGGCCCCGCGGGCGCGACCGAGCCTGGCCCCAACAACCGGTACGCGTACAACTCTTGACGTGTCGGTAGCACGGGAGAACCATCTGGATGCAGTCAGAGAGCGCTCTCAGATTCCGTTCCTCACCCCCACGACCCGGATCGAGGCTCGATGCACGCTCCCCCCACCGGTTCGCCGGTGCCCCCCGGACCGTTCGCACACCCTCGGCGGCTCGCCGCGGCCGTGGCCGCCGCGCTGGTGGCCGCGCTGCTCCTGTTCGTCCCCGCGCCCCCCGCCCACGCCGATCCGCCGCCGCTCTCCCAGGGCCGGCCCGTCACCGTGTCCAGCCAGGAGAACGGCGGCACCCCGGCCGCCGCGGCCGTCGACGGGAACGACGGAACCCGCTGGTCGAGCGCGTTCTCCGATCCGCAGTGGATCCAGGTCGACCTCGGCGCCCCGGCCGCGCTCGGCAAGGTGGTCCTCAAGTGGGAGGCGGCGTACGCCAAGGCGTACCGCATCGAGCTCTCCACCGACGGCACCGCCTGGACCACGGCCTACTCCACGGCCGGCGGCCCCGGCGGCACCGAGACCCTGAGCATCTCGGGCACCGCCCGCTATGTACGGATGTACGGGACGGCCCGCGCCACCGGATACGGGTACTCCCTCTGGGAGTTCCAGGTGTTCGGCAGCAGCGGCTCCACCCTGCCCGGCGGCGGGGACCTGGGCCCCGACGTCCTGGTCTTCGACCCGTCGACCCCCGATATCCAGGGCAAGCTCGACCAGGTGTTCCGGCAGCAGGAGTCGGCGCAGTTCGGCACCGGCCGCTACGCCCTTCTGTTCAAGCCCGGAACGTACAACGGCATCAATGCCAACCTCGGCTTCTACACGTCGATAGCGGGGCTCGGGCTCAACCCCGACGACACGACCTTCAACGGCGATGTGACCGTGGACGCGGGCTGGTTCAACGGCAACGCCACCCAGAACTTCTGGCGCTCCGCCGAGAACCTGGCGCTCAACCCGGTCAGCGGCACCGACCGCTGGGCGGTCGCGCAGGCCGCGCCGTTCCGGCGGATGCACGTGAAGGGCGGCCTCAATCTGGCCCCGAACGGCTACGGCTGGGCCAGCGGCGGCTATATCGCGGACAGCAGGATCGACGGCACGGTCGGGCCGTACTCGCAGCAGCAGTGGTACACCCGTGACAGCTCGGTGGGCGGCTGGACCAACGGCGTGTGGAACATGACCTTCTCCGGGGTGCGGGGCGCGCCCGCGCAGAGCTTCCCCACTCCCCCGTACACCACGCTCGACACCACACCGGTCTCGCGCGAGAAGCCGTTCCTCTATCTCGACGGCAACGACTACAAGGTGTTCGTGCCCGCCAAACGCACCAACGCGCGCGATGTCTCCTGGGGTTCGGGCGCGACGCCGGGCAGCTCGGTCCCGCTGAGCCGGTTCTACGTGGTGAAGCCCGGCGCGACCGCGGCGACCATCAACCAGGCGCTCGCCCAGGGCCTCAACCTGCTGTTCACGCCCGGGATCTACCACGTCGACCGCCCGATCGAGGTCACCCGGCCCGACACGGTGGTCCTGGGCCTGGGGCTCGCCACCATCGTGCCGGACAACGGCGTCACCGCGATGCGGGTCGCCGACGTCGACGGGGTGCGGCTCGCCGGGTTCCTCATCGACGCGGGGCCGGTGAACTCGCCCGTACTGCTCCAGGTCGGGCCGCCCGGGGCGAGCGCGAACCACGCGGCGAACCCGACGACCGTCCAGGACGTGTTCGTCCGGATCGGCGGGGCGGGCGCGGGCCGGGCGACCACCAGCATGGAGATCAACAGCAACCACACCATCGTCGACCACACCTGGCTGTGGCGCGCCGACCACGGCAGCGGCGTCGGCTGGGACACCAACCGGGCCGACTACGGTCTGACGGTCAACGGCGACGACGTCCTGGCCACGGGCCTGTTCGTCGAGCACTTCAACAAGTACGACGTGCGGTGGAACGGCGAGCGCGGCCGGACGGTCTTCTTCCAGAACGAGAAGTCGTACGACGCGCCCAACCAGGCCGCAGTCCAGAACGGGAGCGTGCGCGGGTTCGCCGCGTACAAGGTGGCCGACTCGGTGACCACGCACGAGGGCTGGGGACTGGGCAGCTACTGCTACTACAACGTGGATCCGACGATCGTCCAGGACCACGGCTTCGAGGTGCCGGACCGGCCGGGCGTGCGGCTGCACGACCTGCTGGTGATCTCACTCGGCGGCCAGGGGCAGTACGCACACGTCGTCAACGGCACCGGGGCGGCCACCTCGGGCACCTCGACGACGCCGTCGACGTTGGTCTCGTATCCCTGAACTCCTCTGCCCCTGTGACACG
>NZ_JBHWUR010000086.1:0-31526 GCF_042737755.1 Streptomyces sp. NPDC059994 | reverse complement strand
GCGGCCCCCCCTCCCTTTTAAACTCCGACATCCGCGGGGGGGGCGGGGGGGGGGGCCCCCCCCCGGGCCCCACGTCGTTCAGATCCGCCGATCTGTGCCGGTCATCCGGTCAGGCGGCCGTACGGCCACCGACCAGACGCGGCATGAACCGGAAGCCGATGCCACCGGCGATCATCGTCGCGGCACCGAGCAGCAGGAACGTGGTCTCGCCCGCACCGGTCTCGGCGAGCTCGTCCTTGGCCTTGCCCTGCTCGACCGGCTTCGAGCTGACGTTGTCGGTGTCGGTGTTGTCCGGGCAGCTGGCGCCGTCGAGCGAGACGGTGCAGGTGCCGCCGGTACCACCGGTGCTGGAGCCGCCGGTGCTGGAGCCGCCCGTGGCGGTGGAGCCGCCGGTGGAGGACCCGCCGGTGGTGCTGCCGCCGGTGGCGGTGGTGCCGCCGGTGCTCGTGCTGCCACCGGTGGACGTGCTGCCACCGGTGGACGTGGAGCCGCCCGTGCCGGCGGTGCCACCGGTCGAGCTGGAGCCGCCGGTGGTGCTGCTGCCGCCCGTGGTGCTGCTGCCGCCCGTGGACGACGAACCACCGGTGGACGAGGAGCCGCCCGTGGAGGACGAACCGCCGGTGGTGGTGGTCGAGCCGCCGGTCGACGACGACCCACCCGTGCTGCTGCCGCCCGTGGACGAGGAACCGCCCGTGGACGACGAGCCGCCCGTGCCGCCACCGATGTCGGCGCCGCCGATACCACCGGTCGACGACGTCGAACCGCCGGTGGACGAGCTGCCACCGGTGGACGAGGAGCCGCCCGTGGAGGACGAACCGCCGGTGGACGAGCCACCCGTCGACGACGTGTCACCCGTGGTGCTGCTGCCGCCCGTGGAGGACGAACCGCCGGTGGACGACGAGCCGCCGGTGTCGGCGCCGCCGATGCCACCGACCGTGCCGGTGCCGCCGTCCGCCTCACCGTCGACGCCGAGACCGACGTCCACACCGCTCTTGTCGACCTCGGCCTTGGCGCTGATACCGCCGATGTTGACATCGACACCGGCGGCCTGGGCCGCGCCCGCGGCGGTCAGGGACGCGCCTGCCGCGATCACCGCGCCCGCGGCTATCCGTGCAACGCGGACCCGCGTCATTTTGGTCATCTGCTTGCTACCCCCAGTAGCTAATTCGTCATGGAGCAGCGCCCGGGGGCCGCGGGACCGGGAGATCCGTTTCCGTCGCCCCCGTCACACGCGCCCCGGAAATACGCATGCCGCGCGTCACCTTTCCGCACTCTTAAGAATCGCGTCAAGGCCGTTGCGTACGGAATGCCTGGATTAGGGCGACTTGCCCGTCGTACGGGATTGCGACTGTGACGTAAAAAGGGAACTGCCGCTCAACGAACGGCAGTTCCCTTGTCGACAAAGCCCCGAAAAGGCCGTCGGTTACTTCTCCTGCTGCTTGCGCCAGCGAATTCCCGCTTCCAGGAAACCGTCGATCTCGCCGTCGAGCACCGCCTGCGGATTGCCGACCTCGAACTCGGTGCGCAGGTCCTTGACCATCTGGTACGGGTGCAGGACGTACGAACGCATCTGGTTGCCCCAGGAGCTGCCGCCGTCCTTCAGGGCGTCCATCCTGGCCCGCTCCTCCTGGCGCTGACGCTCAAGGAGCTTGGCCTGGAGGACGTTCATGGCGCTCGCCTTGTTCTGGATCTGGGAGCGCTCGTTCTGGCAGGAGACGACGATGCCGGTCGGGAGGTGGGTGATCCGGACCGCGGAGTCGGTGGTGTTGACGCCCTGGCCACCGGGGCCGGAGGCGCGGTACACGTCCACGCGCAGCTCCGACTCGTCGATCTCGACGTGGTCGGACGACTCGACGACCGGCAGGACCTCGACGCCCGCGAACGACGTCTGGCGGCGGCCCTGGTTGTCGAAGGGCGAGATGCGCACCAGGCGGTGCGTGCCCTGCTCGACGGAGAGCGTGCCGTACGCGTACGGCACCTTGACGACGAAGGTGGTCGACTTGATGCCGGCCTCTTCCGCGTACGACGTCTCGTAGACCTCGGTCGAGTAGCCGTGGCGCTCGGCCCAGCGCAGATACATGCGCTGGAGGCGCTCGGCGAAGTCCGAGGCGTCGACGCCGCCGGCCTCGGCGCGGATGTTGACCAGCGCCTCGCGCTCGTCGTACTCGCCGGACAGGAGCGTACGGACCTCCATCTCGTCCAGCGCCTTGCGCACGGAGACCAGCTCGGTCTCCGCCTCCGCGAGGGTGTCCGCGTCGTCCATCTCCTCGGCGAGCTCGAAGAGCACACTGAGGTCGTCGATCCGGCTGCGCAGCGCCTCGGTCTTGCGGACCTCTGCCTGGAGGTGCGAAAGCTTGCTCGTGATCTTCTGGGCCGCGTCCGGGTCGTCCCACAGGGACGGCGCGGCTGCCTGCTCCTCAAGCACGGCGATATCTGCCCTCAGCTTGTCGAGGTCCAGGACGGCCTCGATCGACCCCATGGTCGAGGAGAGGGACTTCAGCTCTTCGGATACATCGACGACTGCCACGGGTCCAGCGTAACGGCTGCGCGCAAGGACGTTTCCCCCGCGGTCTGCCACGGGCGGACGGGCCCGCGCCTACGGGACCACCGGGACCGAGTGCTTGGAGTCCTGCGGCGGTTTGTCCTTGCCGTCGCCGCCTCCGCTCGTCGCCAGCCAGCCGCCGACCGCCACGGCCGCCGTCAGGGCGACCGCCGAGGCGCCCAGGACCAGTCGGCGCTTGCGGACCTGGTCCGCGCGGTGGCGGGCCGAGCCGGGGCGGGGGGCGCCCGCCGGGCGGGGGGCGCGGGCCGTGCCCAGGGGGCCGCCTGCCAACTCGTCGGGGGCGGGGACGCGCATGCTGGTGTGGGTGTCGCGGTTGGAGTCCAGGGGGGCGCCCGGCACCAGGGGCACCGCGCCCCGGCGGGGCCTGCCGGAGGAAGGCGCGGGCTCCTCGTACACCGGCTCCTCGGGCTCCTCGGCGTCCGGCTCGTCCACATCAAGCGGCGGCATCCCCGCCACCAGCGGCAGCAGCTCGCGCAGGCGGGCGGAGAGCTCCGAGGCGCGCAGGCGGGAGGCCGGGGCCTTGGCGAGGCACTGGACGACCAGCTGCCAGAGCTCGTCGGGGATGCCGGGCAGTGGCACCACGGTCTCGGTGACGTGGCGGCGCAGGACCGCGCCGGGGTGGCCGCCGCCGAAGGGCGTGAAGCCCGCCAGAAGCTCGTAGAGGACCGTCGCCAGGGCGTAGATGTCCACCGCCGCCCTGGGCGGGAGGCCCTCGACGATCTCGGGAGCCAGATAGTCGGGCGTGCCGATGATGCGGGTGGCCTTGGTACGGCGCGGGGTGTCGATCAGCTTCGCCACGCCGAAGTCGGTGAGGAGCGCGGGGTGCGAGCCGCCGGGGCCGAGCCGGCCCTGCATGTCCAGGAGGATGTTCTCGGGCTTGACGTCCCGGTGCACGACTTGGGCCGCGTGCGCGGCGGCCAGGCCGTCGGCCACGTCCGCGACGATCGCCACCGCCGCCTCGGGGGCGAGCCGGCGCTCGCGGTCGAGCCGGGTGCGTACGTCCGTACCCCGCACCAGGTCCATGACCAGGGCGAGGTCGTTGCCGTCGACGACGAGGTCGCGTACGCCCACGACGTGCGGGTGGTCGAGGCCGAGCAGCGCCGTGCGCTCCTGGACGAAGCGGCCGACCAGCTCCTGGTCGGCGGCGAGGTCCTCGCGCAGCAGCTTGATGGCGACGGGCCCGTCCGGCCCCTCGCCTAGCCACACCGTGCCGGCGCTGCCCCGCCCCAGAATCTGGTGGGCGGTGTACCGGCTGCCGATATTCCGTGCCAAGACTGCTCCCTCAGCGGCTGGCTGTGCACGCCGAGGCTACGCGGCCGGGAGGCCAACCTTCACTTCCGAGGGGGAAATCACCCCTTGGAAGTCGACAAATCCACGAAGTCGGCGTGGCGCGCGCCTCAGTTGCCGCCGAGTTTGCCGATCCAGCCCGACACCTTGTCGACGGCGTCGCCGATCGCCTGCCAGTAGCTCTTGCCCTCGGCCACCCAGTCCTGGAGCGGGGTCAGCTCCCAGATCAGCCAGCCCGCCACGAACAGCAGGACGAGGGTGAACAGGCAGCCCTTGAGGCAGCCGAGGCCCGGGATCCGCATCGGGTTGGCGTTGCGGCGGCGCGGCTCGCGGGGCGCGGGGGCCTGCGGCTGCTGCGGCTGGGGCGCCTGCGGCGGGGCGTACTGCTGGCGCTGCTGATGCTGGGGCGGCGGCGCGTACTGCTGGTGCTGTGGGGGCTGCGCGTACGGCTGGGGCTGTGGGGGCTGCGCGTACGGCTGGGGCTGCTGCGGCTGCCGGTACTGCTGAGGCTGGGGCTGCTGCTGCGGGGCGTACTGCTGGGGGCGCTGCGGAGGCCGCTGCTGCTGCTGAGGCTGGGGCTGCTGCGACTGGCGGTGCGGGCGGCGGCGCAGCGGGTCCTGTTCCGGGTCCAGGTACTGGACCTGCGTCTGCTCGTTGCGGTCGCGGGCCGCCTGGAGCTGGGACTGCCAGGGGTGCGGCTGCTCGGGCTGCTGCGGGTCCAGGCCCTGCTGGCCGAACTGGTTCTGGCCCTGCGGCACCGGCGGCATCACGGCCGTCGGGTCGGCCGCGCCCCGGCTGGGCAGGACGGCGGTCGGGTCCGCCGCCCCGGACGTGTTCGGCAGATACGAGGTCGCCGCATTCGGGTCGTACGAACCCGCGTTGCTCGGCAGCACCTGGGTCGGGTCGGCCGCGCCGGGCGTCTCGGGGACGGGCGCGGGCGCCGGGTCGGGCGCGAGCAGCGCGCCGACGCCGTCGGCCGCCTCGACCTGGGCCGGGGTGGAGTGCACCCCGATGCCGTCGGCCACGACGCGCAGGGCGCGCGCGAGGTTCTCGGCGCTCGGCCGCTCGTCCGGGTTCTTGCGCAGACAGCGCTCCATGACCGTCCACAGCGGGCCGGGGACGGTGGTGGGGCGGCGCGGCTCCTCGCTCAGGTGCCGGTGCAGCACCTCCAGAGCGGTCCCGCCCGCGAACGGCGGACGCCCGGTGACCAGCTCGTAGATCAGGATTCCGGCGCCGTAGATGTCGACGGCGGAGGTCTGCGGGCGCCCCTCGGCGGACTCCGGCGCCACGTACGCGGGCGTGCCCACGAACTCGTGCGTACGGGTCAGGCCCGGGGAGTCCGCGAGGCGCGCGATACCGAAGTCGGTGAGCATCGGGCGCATGGCGCCGCCGCGCTCGTCGAGCAGGACGTTGGCGGGCTTCAGATCGCGGTGGACGACGCCGTCGGCGTGGCTGGCGGCGAGCGCGTCGGCGATCTGCGCGGTGAGCAGGGACGCGGCGACCGGGGTGAGCGGGCCGTTCTCGCGCAGATAGCGGTGCAGGTCCGGGCCGTCGATCAGGTCCATGACCAGGGCGAGGAGATCGCCCTCGACGACGAGGTCGCGGGTGCGCACGATGTTGGGGTGCGTCAGGCGCAGCAGCACCGACCGCTCGCGCAGGAACCGCATCACGACGTCGGCGTCGTTGGCCAGCTCCTCCTTGAGGACCTTGATCGCCACGGTCTCGCCGGGCTGGCCGGTCACGGCCGCCTCGGCACCCGCCGCCTCCCGCTGGCTCGCGCGCCAGACGGTGCCCGTGGCACCGCGTCCGAGCGGCTCCTCAAGCAAGTACTTGCTGCCTACCGGCCGCACGTCATGCGCTCCCTGCTGGTCTGGCTGGTTCCGGGTCTCTTCGGGTGTCCCCGAACCGCCCACTGTAGTGCCGCCGACTGTCACGACGGCTGTGCGACGACTGTGGCGGCGCGGGCCCGCACGCTCCGGGCGTTCGAAGGGAAGACGCCACCTTCGTACGGAAGGTTGCCGAACGGCCGTGCCGAAGCAGGGTGAGCGATTCCAACGAGGTGTGCAACCAGCCACTTTGCGGCCACATTTGCGTCTAGAGCCGACCATTCAAGATCACTTGGAGGTGGGGGGCGGGCGTGTTGTCAGTGGCAGGTGCGAGGATGCCCTCAGCACGACATGTGTGCCTGGTGGGGGGAATCACAAGGGCCTTCCCTCCGTGCCCGGCACCCCCGCGCAGAAGGGACCGCCGAGGCGATGCAGATCCGGCTGACCGTCCTCGCGCCGCGCAGCGGCCACGCTGCGGCGCGCGCCTGCGACGTGCTCGTGACCGCGCCCGCCGGGACCGCGCTCGCGGCCGTCGCCTCGGGCCTCGCCACGGCCGCGTCCGGCTCCGAGGTCTCCAGTGCGGTGGTGCTCTACGCGGGCCGGGAGCGGCTCGATCCCCAGCGCCGCGTGCTCGGCGAGCCACCGCTGGTGGACGGGGCGGTGCTGTCCCTGTCGTCCCCGGCCGACTCGTCCTCGTACGCCTACGAGGAGCACGAGGAAGCGGCCCAGGCCCGGCTGTGTGTCGTCGCGGGGCCGGACGCGGGCGGGGTCCATCTGCTGCACGGCGGCCAGATCCGCGTCGGCCGCTCGGCGGACGCGGACGTTCCGCTGGACGACCCGGATGTGTCCCGGCTGCACTGCGCGGTCACGGTGGGCGAGGGCGGCCGGGTGTCGGTGGCCGACCTGGGCTCGACGAACGGCACGCGCGTGGACGGCGCCCCGGTCGGCCCGCACCCGGTGCGCCTGCCGGTGGGCGCGCTGCTGCGCCTCGGGGAGTCCGCCCTGCGGCTGAGCACCGGCGCCCCGCCCCCGCAGCCGCTGCTTACGGCGCCGGACGGGGAGGGGCACGTCCGGGTGACCCCGGCCGCCTCGCCCCCGCAGCCGCCGTCGGGGCCGTTGGCGCACGGGGAGGGCGCCCCGGCTGAAGCGCCGGCCCCGCACGGCGCGGAGACCGCCCGGGTGCCGTCCCCGCGCGCGTCGAGCGACCCGGGCCCCGCCGGACACGGCCCGACGACCCACGGCACGGGGAGCGCGCCCGCGCCCGGGGGCCATGTCCCGGGCGGCCCGGCGGAGGGCGGCGGGCGCCCGCACGGGCAGGGCGGGCAGCCCGGCGACGAAGGTTTCGGACAGGGGCGTACGGAAGGTGGGTACGGCACGTACGGCGGCGTCTCCGGGCCGCAGGGCGGAAGCGGTCAGGCAGGCGGTCAGGCAGGCGGTCGGGCTCATGTGCCCGGCGCGCGGGGCGAGGGCTCCGAGGTCCACGGGCCCGGGGCGGGCAATGACCATCAGGCCTACGCGGCGGGGCCCGGCGGGGACGACCAGGCGTACGGCGCCGGAGAGGGCGCCGGCGCTCAGGCGTACGGCCCCGGTGCGAGTCGGCGGGTCGGGACGCCTCCGCGCGGGACCCGGCTGCCCGAAGACGTCGAGCACGCGCGCGTGGACGACGGTTCGCCGTCCCGGCGGCGCGGCGGGATCGGGGCCTGGGCACGGCGGCTGACCGGAGGGCGCGGGGAGGATGTGTACGAACCGGCGCCCGCCGAGCCCGCGGCCGTGGTGCCCGGCGCCCCGCCCGCGCCGGAGCGGTGGCCCGACCCCGCCGCGCTGCTGCTGACCGCGCTGGGGCCCGGGCCGCGGCTGTGGGAGCGCCGCCCCGGGCACCCGGAGGAGCTGGCGATCCGGGTCGGGACGGCGGACCGGGGCGAGCTCGCGGCCGTGCCGGTCACCGTGGGGCTGCGGGAAGCCGGCTCGCTCGGGCTCGCCGGGCCCCGCGCCCGGCTGAACGGCCTGGCGAGGGCGGTCGTGGCCCAGCTCGCGGCGCTGCACGCGCCGGCCGACCTGGAGATCGTCCTCATCAGTACGGAGCGCGGCCGCAGCCTCCAGGTCCGTACCGCGGAGTGGGGCTGGCTCGGCTGGCTCCCGCATGTGCGCCCCGGGCACGGCCAGAACTGCCGGCTGCTCCTCGCGTACGACCGTGAGCAGGCCACGGCCCGTACGACCGAGCTGGTCCGGCGCCTGGACGACAGCCCGCTGGGGCCGGGCTGGGCATCCGCCGACGCGGCGGCCGTGGCCGACGCGACCCGCCGCTACTCGGGTCCGTACACGGTGGTGATCGTCGACGGTGACCCCGGCTCGTCCGTGCTGCGCGAGACGACGGCCCGGCTCGCGTCCGCCGGGGGCGCGGCGGGCATCCATCTGCTCTGTCTCGCCGAGACACCGGCCGCCTCGCCGGTGTCGCCGGTGGAGGCGACGTACGAGTCGGCGTGCGCGGTCTCGCTCCCCTTCCGCGAGTGCGGGGCGGCGGCTCTGCTGAGCGGGGACGTGGCCACGGCGCTGCGGCTGCTGCGCACGGCGGGCGGCCGCCCGGCCGGGCACGGCACGCTGGCAGTGGTGGACGCGGTGTCGGTGGCGTGGGCGGAACGGTTCGCGCGGGCGCTGGCGCCGCTGCGGGCGGGCGACGGGACCACCGCGCCCGGGCGGCCACCGGTGGCCCTGCCCCGCTCGTCCCGGCTGCTCGACGAGCTGGGCCTGGCCCGGGCCACCCCCGCGTCCCTGATGGCGCGCTGGGAGTCGGCGCCGGACGGCGCGGTGGTGCTCGGCACCGGACCGCGCGGCCCGGTCGGCGTCGGCCTCGCCTCCGACGGGCCGCATCTGCTGATCGAGGGACCGGCGGGCAGCGGGCGTACGGAGCTGCTGCGAGGGGTCGCCGCGTCGCTGGCGGCGGGGGCGCGGCCGGACCGGCTGTCCCTCGTACTGGTCGACGGGGCGGGCGGGGAGCGCGGCGAGGGCCTGCGCGCCTGCACCGAACTCCCCCATGTCTCCACCCACTTGGTGGCCTCGGACCCGGTCCGCATGCGGGAGTTCGCGCAGGCTCTGGGAGCGGAGCTGAAGCGGCGGGCGGAGCTGCTGGGGGACCTGGGGTTCGCGGAATGGGCGGCCCGCCAGTCGCAGGAGGTGGCGGAGCGGATGGTCGGGCCGCGGTCGCCGGCCGCCGGTGAGCAGGGCGGGGACCAGCGGGGCGAGGCGGACGCGCCGTCCACCACCAGCACGCTACGGCTGCGGCCGCTGGGGCGTACGCGTACGGAGGCGGGGCCGCCGCCCCTCGCGCGTCTCGTCGTCCTGGTGGACGACCTCGACGCCCTGGTCGCACCGGCGCTCGGCAGCCCCGGGCGGCCCGCCGCGGGGTCCGTGGTGCGCGCGCTTGAGGCGGTGGCGCGGGACGGGGAGCGGCTGGGGGTCCACCTGGTCGCCACGTCGGCCCGCCCGGACCGCACGGCGGACACGGAGCTTGCGCGAGGGATACGGAACGTGGTGCGGCTCGACGCGCCGCCGGTCGTGCCGTCGCCCGAGGAGCCGTCGCCGGGGCGGGGACGGCTGTTCGGTGCGGACGGTTCGGTGACGCCGTTCCAGGGCGGGCGGGTCACGGGCCGCATACCCCGGACGGCGACGCTTCGTCCGACGGTGGTCCCCTTGGAGTGGGAGCGGATGGGGGATCCGCCGGCTCGGCGGCCGGTACGGGAGCTGGGGAACGGGCCTACGGATCTGGCGTTGCTGGCCAGTGCGCTGGAGAGGGCGGGGCGGGTGGTGCACGCGGCCGCGCCAACGGGTCTTTGAGCCCCACCCCGCCCCTTCACCCAAACCCTCCGGGGGTGGGTTGGGGTTGAGGTGGGTTCCCCGGGGGCCGCGCCCCCGGACCTCCGTTGCGGGGCCTGCGGCCCCTGCACCCCGCTTTCGGGGCTCCGCCCCGGACCCCGCTCCTCAAACGCCGGAGGGGCTGAAAAAGTGGCCGACTCCCCTTGCTGCCTTCAGGGGCGCGGGAAACTGCGCGGGCAACCACAACCGCCCCGCACCCGACCACCGACCACCGACCACCGACCAGGCTTTCAGGGGCGCGGGGAACTGCGCGACCAGCCACCCACAGCCCGCACACGAACACCGGGCCGAAAAGGGACGCGGGGAACTGCGCCACCAGCCCCACCGAGCCCGCGGACGACCTCTTCTGCCCCACCCCAACGCTCGCAAACCCTTCCGCCACCGACCCGCCGACTTCACGTCACGACCGCATCACGATCACCCAGTTGATGTCGATGGCGCTATTGCGGGCCCCCCGCACCCGGCGTAGGACTGTCCGGACGGGACGACCTCGGCGGTGGGAGGCGGCAAGCCATGCGTACAGGCATGCGTACAGGTCGGAAGCTGGTCGGTATGGCCATCATCGGGGCGCTCGCGCTCACCGTCACCGCTTGCGGGGACGACAAGAAGGACGACGGCACTAAGCCGGACAAGAGCAAGTCCGGCAGCCCGGCCACCCTCGCCCTCCCCCGTCTCGACGGGCAGAAGATCGAGGTCGCCGCCGTGTGGACCGGGCCCGAGCAGGCCAACTTCGTCAAGGTGTTGAAGGAGTTCGAGAGCCGGACCGGCGCCACCGTCACCTTCGTTCCCGCCCAGGACCCCATCGTCAACTTCCTCGGGACCAAGATCGCCGGTGGCAGTCCGCCCGACGTGGCCATGCTGCCGCAGGTCGGGGCCATCCAGCAGGCCGTGCAGAAGAAGTGGGTCAAGCCCGTCGGGCCGGAGGCCAAGGCGCAGCTCGCCAAGAACTACTCCAAGGTCTGGCAGGACCTGGGCGCGGTCGACGGCACCCAGTACGCCGTGTACTTCAAGGCCGCCAACAAGTCCCTTGTCTGGTACAACACCAAGGTCTTCGACGCCGCCGGTGCCCAGGTTCCCAAGACCTGGAAGGACTTCCTCGCCACCGCCGACACCGTCTCCGCCTCCGGCGTCACCCCCGTCTCCGTCGGCGGCGCCGACGGCTGGACCCTCACCGACTGGTTCGAGAACATCTACCTCTCCCAGGCGGGGCCCGAGAAGTACGACCAGCTGGCCAAGCACCGGATCAAGTGGACCGACCCGTCCGTCAAGGAGGCCCTGACCACCCTCGGCCAGCTCTTCGGCAAGCCCGCCCTCATCGCCGGTGGCGCGACCGGCGCCCTGCAGACCGAGTTCCCCGCCTCCGTCACCCAGACCTTCACCGGCGGCGACCAGCCCAAGGCCGGGATGGTCTTCGAGGGGGACTTCGTCAGCGTCAACATCGGGCAGACCGACGCCAAGATCGGGACGGATGCGAAGGTCTTCCCCTTCCCGGCCGTGGGTGCCAAGGCGCCCGTCGTCACCGGCGGGGACGCCGCCGTCGCGCTCAAGGACACCAAGGGCGCCCAGGCCCTGCTGACCTGGCTGGCCTCCCCGGACGCCGCCAAGGTGTGGGCCGCCTCGGGCGGATACCTCTCGCCGAACAAGGCGACCGACCTCGCCGCGTACCCCAATGACGTACAGCGTGACATCGCCAAGGCCCTGATCGCGGCCGGGGACGACGTGCGGTTCGACATGTCCGACCAGGCGCCGCAGTCCTTCGGCGGGACGCCGGGGAAGGGCGAGTGGAAGGACCTTCAGGACTTCCTGAAGAACCCGAAGGACGTGGCCGGCGCCCAGGCCAAGCTGGAGGCCGACGCGGCCGCGGCGTACAAGAACTGACCGGGCCGCCCGCCATGACCGCCGCCCCGGCACCCCCTTCGCCCCCCGTCCCCCGTACCCGCAAGAGCGTGACCGGGACCCGCGCCTACCTCGCCGCCGGGTTCCTGCTGCCCGCGCTCGTCCTGCTCGGCGCGCTCGTGGTCTATCCGATCGGGTACTCCGTCTACCGCTCGTTCTTCGACCAGTCGGGCGACGGCTTCGCCGGGGTCGACAACTACAAGACGCTCTTCACCGACGACACCATCCTGACCGCCGTCGAGAACAACGCGATCTGGGTGGTCTGCGCCCCGACCATCGCCACCGCGCTCGGGCTGATCTTCGCCGTACTGACCGAACGGGTGCGCTGGGGGACGGCGTTCAAGCTGATCGTCTTCATGCCGATGGTGATCTCTATGCTCGCCGCGGGGATCATCTTCCGGCTGGTGTACGAGCAGGACCCGGACCGGGGGGTCGCCAACGCCGTCTGGGTGGGGGTGCACGACACGTTCGCCGAGTCGGCGGGGTTCCCCCGGGCCCATCCGCTGCCCGCCGCCCCGCTCAAGCCGGGCGGCAGCGGCTCCTTCGTGACCAAGGAGACGGTCCGCGCCGGGCAGCCCGCGCTGCTTCCGCTCGTCGGGGTCGCCGCCGACAAGATGCCGTCGTCCGCGAAGGCGGCGAAGGCCGCGGCCACCGGCCCCGGCGAGATCACCGGTACCGCCTGGCTCGACTTCACCAAAGGGGGCGGCGGCACCCCCAACACCATCGACTCCAAGGAGCTCGGGCTCAAGGGCATCAAGATCGAAGCCGTCCGGGACGGCCAGGTCGTCGCCACCGCCACCGCGCGTGCGGACGGTACGTTCACCCTGCCCGCCAAGGCCGACGGGGCCCAACTGCGGCTTCCCCGCAGCAACTTCCGTGAGCCCTACAACGGCGTCAACTGGCTCGGCCCCACCCTCGTCACCCCCGCCATCATCGGCTCGTACATCTGGATGTGGGCCGGGTTCGCGATGGTGCTCATCGCGGCGGGGCTCGCGGGGCTGCCGCGCGAACTCCTGGAAGCGGCGCGGGTGGACGGCGCCAACGAGTGGCAGGTCTTCCGGCGGGTGACCGTGCCGCTGCTCGCGCCCGTCCTCGCCGTCGTCCTCGTCACGCTGATGATCAACGTGCTGAAGATCTTCGACCTGATCTTCATCATCGCGCCCGGCTCCAGCCAGGACGACGCCAATGTGCTGGCGCTCCAGCTCTACCGCTCCTCGTTCGGCACGGACGCGGACCTCGGCGTCGGCAGCGCGATCGCGGTCCTGCTGCTGGTCCTGGTCGTACCGGTGATGCTCTTCAACATCCGCAGGATGCGACGGGAGGCCCGGCGATGACGACGACCTGCGCCACCACCGCCCCCTGCCGGGAGTCCGGGGGTCGCCCCCCGGGACAGCACAGCAACATCCGCAGGATGCGACGGGAGGCCCGGCGATGACGACGACCTGCGCCACCACCGCCCCCGGCCAGGCGTCCGGGGGGCGCCCCCCGAGACGGCACAGCGACATCCGGCGGATGCGACGGGAGGCCCGGCGATGACAGCCGTAGGAATCGTCAAGGCCAAACAGTCCCTGCCCGCCCGGATCGCCGCCCGGGCCGGCGGCGGCGCGCTGCGCGTCTTCCTCATCCTCGTCGGGCTGTTCTGGCTGATGCCGACCGTCGGGCTGCTGCTCTCCTCGCTGCGCAGCCCCTCCGACATCGCCTCCACCGGCTGGTGGAAGATCTTCAGCGAGCCGTCCCAGCTCACCTTCCACAACTACTCCAACCTGCTGGACAACAGCACGATCACCGACTCGCTCCTCTCCACCGTCGTGATCACCGTGCCCGCGACCGTCCTGGTCGTCGTCATCGGCTCGTTCGCCGGATACGCCTTCGCCTGGATGGACTTCCCCGGCCGCGACTGGTGGTTCATGGTCGTGGTGAGCCTGCTCGTCGTCCCCGTCCAGGTCGCCCTCGTACCGGTCGCCAAGCTCTTCGGCGAGATCGGGATCTTCGAGACGACCGTCGGCGTCATCACCTTCCACGTCGCCTTCGGCCTGCCCTTCGCGATCTTCCTGCTGAGGAACTTCTTCGCGGAGATCCCCCGGGAGCTCCTTGAGGCCGCGCGGCTCGACGGGGCGGGCGAGATACGCCTGTTCACGCGGGTCGTGCTGCCGCTCGGCGGCCCGGCGATCGCCTCGCTCGGCATCTTCCAGTTCCTCTGGGTCTGGAACGACATGCTGGTCGCGCTGATCTTCGCGGACTCCAAGCACCCGCCGATCACGGTCGCCCTCCAGCAGCAGGTACGGCAGTTCGGCAACAACATCGACGTCCTGGCGCCCGGCGCCTTCGTCTCCATGGTCATCCCGCTGGCCGTCTTCTTCGCCTTCCAGCGCCAGTTCGTGTCGGGGGTGATGGCGGGCGCCGTCAAGTAGCGCACGTCAAAAGGGCGCCGTGGCTTTACCCCGTCTGCCGCCACCGGCGTAACCCGCTCGCGCCCTGCGCCGTTCTACGGGCCATGCCCCGGTTCAGCGTGATCGTCCCCGTGTACAAGGTCCAGGCCTATCTCCACGACTGCCTGGGCTCGGTGCTCAGCCAGTCGTACGACGACCTGGAACTGATCGCGGTGGACGACTGCTCACCGGACGCGTGCGGCGCGATCATCGACGAACACGCCGCCCGCGACCGCCGTGTCACCGCCGTGCACCTGGACACCAACACCGGCCTCGGCCCCGCCCGCAACGCCGGACTCGCCCACGCCACCGGCGACTACATCGTCTTCCTCGACGGCGACGACACCCTCACCCCGGGCGCCCTCCAGGCCGTCGCGGACCGGCTCAAGGAGACCGGCGACCCGGACGTCCTGCTGTACGACTACGCGCGCACGTTCTGGTCGGGCGAACGGGTCCGCAACAAGTCGGCCGCCCAGCTCGCCGAGACCGGGCCCGCCACCTTCCGGCTCGCGGACCGGCCGGGGCTGCTCAAGCTGCTCAGCGTGGTGTGGAACAAGGCGTACCGCCGCGAGTTCATCGAGGAGCAGGGCTTCAGCTTCACGCCCGGCTTCTACGAGGACGCGCCCTGGACGTATCCGGCGCTGATGGCCGCCGATTCGCTCACCACGCTCGACCGGGTCTGCGTCCACTACCGCCAGCGCCGCCAGGGCAGCATCCTCTCCACCACCAGCCGCCGCCACTTCGACCTCTTCGACCAGTACGACCGGGTGTTCGCGTTCATCGACACGCGCCCCGAACTGGCCCCGCTGCGGCCGCTGATCTTCCGGAAGATGGCCGACCACTTCCTGACCGTATTCACCACCCGGGTGCGGCTGCCGCGCGGCAGCCGGGCCGAGTTCTTCCGCCGCGCCCGCGCCCAGTACCGCCGCCACCACTCCCCCGGCGGCGGCCCGCGCACCTTCCGCGTCCGGGTGCGGCACGGTCTGGTCCGGCTCGGCGCCCACCGCACCTATCTGGGCCTGGGGGCGCTCAGCGCGCTGCGCGCCCGCGCGGGCCGGCCGCTGCGCGCGCTCGGCCGCGCTCTGCGCTCCGGAGCACTGCACCTGCACTACCGGGTCCAGCTGCGTCTGCCGGTGCGGGACGAGGCGGTCTTCAGCGCGTACGGGAACCGGGGGTACGCCTGCAACCCCGCCGCGATCGAGGCGAAGGTGCGGGAGCTGGTGCCCCGGGTGCGGACCGTCTGGGTCGCCGCGCCCGCGCAGCTGCACACCGTGCCGCCCGCCACCCGCAAGGTGGCGCCGGACACCTTCGCGTACTGGACGGCGCTCGCCCGCGCCACGTACCTGGTCAGCAATGTGGAGTTCGACGGCCGACTGGTCAAGCGGGACGGCCAGGTGCTGCTCCAGACCCATCACGGCACCCCGCTCAAGACCATGGGCCTGGACCTGATGGACCGCCCGGCCGCCGCCCGCGACACCGACTTCGCCCATCTGCTCGCCCGCAGCGACAAGTGGGACTACAGCCTCTCCGCCAACCTGCACTCCACCCTCACCTGGGAGCGCACCTACCCCTCGGGCTACACCACGCTCGAATACGGCTATCCCCGCAACGACGTCTTCCACGGGGCGAGCGCCGCGGACGTGGCGCGGCTCCGCGACGGCCTGGGCGTCCCCGCCGACGCCACCGCCGTCCTGTACGCCCCGACCCACCGCGACTACCGGCGCGGCCAGCACCGCCCGCTCGACCTGGAGCGCGTGGCCCGCACGCTCGGCCCGGAGGTCGTCCTGCTCACCCGCGCCCACTTCACATACGGGGCGCCGCTGGCGGACCAGGACGCGCACCCCCGGATCATCGACGTCAGCGGCCACCCGTCGGTCGAGCAGCTGTGCCTGGCCGCCGACGCGCTCATCACCGACTATTCGTCGCTGATGTTCGACTACGCCAACCTGGACCGCCCGATCGTCATCCACGCCGACGACTGGGAGGCCTACGAGGCGGCCCGCGGCACCTACTTCGACCTGCGGGCCTTCCCGCCGGGCGCGGTCGCCCGCACCGAGGACGAGCTGATCGACATCTTCACCACCGGCCACTGGCGCGGCTCCCGCTCGGCCCAGCTCAGGGCCGCGTTCCGGGCCCGGTTCTGTCCGTACGACGACGGGCACGCGGCGGAGCGGGTGGTGCGCCGGGTCTTCCTCGGCCAGAGCGGCGGGCTGCCCCCGTTCGTACCGGTCGAGGACCGCCGCCCGGCGCCGTCGGCGGCGCTGCCGACGACCGCGGTCCAGCGGGAGCTGGCGGGACTGGTCTAGGCCCCCGGGTCCCTTGGCCCCCTCCCGCCGCCACTGTGCCCGGGCGACTCCGCACCCCGCCCGTACGCGCGGTGATTCGACCGCGGGCCGCCTCTGGCTGGTCGCGCAGTTCCCCGCGCCCCTTATGGGCCTCCGGCCCCCGAAAGAGGTCTCCCGTTGCCCCGTTTCACCGTCGTCGTGCCCGTCCATGAGGTTCTCGGGCTGCTGCGGGAGTGTCTGGAGTCCGTGCTGCGGCAGTCGTTCACGGACATGGAGGTCATCGGGGTCGACGACGGGTCGGTGGACGGGTCCGGGCGGCTGCTCGACGAGCTGGCCGCCGCCGACCCGCGCGTACGGGCGGTCCATCTGGCCGCCCCCGTGAGCGCGGGCGAGCGGCGTGACACCGGGGCCGGGCAGGCCCGCGGGGAGTATCTGCTCTTCCTGGAGCCGGGGCTGGTCCAGCTGCCGGGGGCGCTCGACGCGATCGACGCGCGCCTGAGGGCGGCCGGGGACCCGGACGTGCTGCTCTTCGGGCATCTGCGGACGCCGTTCCTCGGTACGGCCGAGCCGGCCCGCTCCCTCGACGTGCTGCGCGCGGCCGGGGACGCGGTGACCAGCGCCGCCGGGCGGCCGGGCCTGCTCGGGGTGGCTCCGGTCAGCTGGAACCGGGCGGTGCGGCGGGAGTTCTGGCGCGACGGGGGCCCGCGGTTCGGCCCGGGCGAGCGGGCCGAGGCGATGTGGGCGCTCGGCTCGCTCATCGCGGCCGGGTCGGTGGCGGCCCTCGCCACGCCGTGCGTGGACCACCGCCAGCAGCGCCCGCTCCCGGGGGCGCGCCGGGCCGAGCCGGACCGCCGGGAGGCCGTCGCCGCGTACGACGCCCTGCTCGCTGACGTCGCCGGCCGGCCCGGGGCCGCGCCCCTGCGCGAGCCGCTGTACGCGCTGGCCGTACGGGAGTTGCTGAAGACCTACGCGGGCGCGCGCGGGCAGCGGCGGGCGTACGTCCGGGCGGTGGCCGTCTTCAGCCGGACCCACCGGCCCGCCGGCCACCGGGCGGGCGGCGGACGGTCCGGGGTGCGCGGGCGGCTGCTCACCGAGGGCCGCCCCCGGACGCTGGCCGCGCTCGACCGGGCCCTGGCGGCCCGCCGCAGGCTGCGCTCGCGCGTGCGCGCCCTGCGCAAGTCCGCTCTCCGCGCGCTGTTCCGGCACTACTACCGCCTCCAGCGGCTCCTTCCGCTCGACCCCGGGCTCGCGGTGTACGCCTCGTACTGGAACCGGGGCGTGAGCTGCAACCCGGCGGCCGTCCACCGCAAGGCCGCCGAACTGGCCCCGCACATCAAGGGCGTGTGGGTGGTCGCCAGGGCGGAGGCGGCGGAAGGGCACGCCTTCGTGCTGCCGCACACCCTCGCGTACTGGCGGCTCATGGCCCGCGCCACCTACTTCGTCAACAACGTCAACTTCCCCGACCACCTGGTCAAGCGCCCGGGGCAGCGCCACCTCCAGACCCACCACGGCACCCCGCTCAAGCGCATGGGACTGGACCAGCTCGCGTACCCGGCCGCCGCCAAGGGCTTCAGCTTCCGCCGGTTCCTGGGCCGCGTCGACCGCTGGGACTGGTCGCTGTCCGCCAACCCGCACTCCACCGAGACCTGGTCGCGCGCCTACCCGAGCGCGGTGCGGCACCTGGAGTCGGGCTATCCGCGCAACGACGTGTACGCGACGGCGACCGCCGAGTCCGTCGCCGCCGTCCGCCGCTCGCTCGGCATCGCGCCGGACCGCCGCGCGATCCTGTACGCGCCGACCCACCGCGAGTACGAGCGCGGCTTCTCCGGCGCCCTGGACCTGGTCCGCGTCGCCGACGCGCTGGGCCCCGGCACCCTGCTGCTGGTGCGCGCCCACTACTTCCACGCCTCGGCCGGGCTGCCGGAGCACCCCGGGCTGCTCGACGTCTCGGCACACCCCCGGGTCGAGGAGCTGTGCCTGGCGGCGGACGCGCTGGTCACCGACTACTCCTCGGTGATGTTCGACTACGCCAACCTGGACCGCCCGATCGTCGTCCACGCCCCCGACTGGGAGGTGTACCGCACGGTCCGCGGCGTCTGCTTCGACCTCCTCTCGGGGCGCCCGGGAGACACCCCGGGCGCGGTCACCACCAGCACGGACGAGCTCATCTCCTGCTTCCGGGAGGGCGGTTGGGACAGCGGTGCCAGCGCCGTCCTGCGGGCCGCCTTCCGGGAGCGGTTCTGTGCGTACGACGACGGGCGCGCCGCCGAGCGCGTGGTGCGCACGGTGTTCCTGGGCGAACCCGCCGACGCGCTGCCGCCGGTGGAGCCCTCCCGGCGCGCGGTCCCGCCGCTGCCGGGCCAGACGGGCGCCCGCCGGGTCACCGCTGCTGGCCGGCCATCACCGTGAAGAGCCCGACGACCACGAGCAGCGAGCCCGCCCACGTCCACCCGGACGTCCGCTCGTGCAGCACGGTGGAGCTGGCGAGCACGATCAGCAGGTACCCCAGGGCGTTGAAGGGGTACGCGATGGACAGCGGCACCCGGGCCAGCGTCGACATCCAGGCGACGGCCGAGACGGCGAAGACGACCAGGCCCACCACGATCCACGGGCTGGTGGCGGCCCGCAGCGCGATCGAGCCGCCGCCGTGCTCCACGGCGACCGCGGCGGTGCGCATGCCGTGCTTGAGCATGATCTGGCCGCCCGCCGAGGTGAACACCGCGAAGAGCAGCAGGGCGAGGCTGTGCAGGTTCAACGTCCTTCTCCTGACCGGGATCTCACACGCCCACAGGGTCGGCGGGGGTGTACTGGCGGTTGAGGATGTCCTGTACATCGACGTGCTCCCCGGCGATGATCGTCTCCGCCGCGTGCGGCGTGAGCAGGGCGATGTGCTGATAGCCGAAGAGGGTCGGCCGCAGCCGCACGAGCAGCCGGGAAAGCCCCCCGAGCGCCCCCGCCACCGCGCGCCCCAGCAGGCCCTTCCCGCCGAGCAGCGCCCAGAAGGGCGCCCCGGTCGAGGTCGTGGCGAGGATGTCGTACCCCGCGCCCTGGACCGTGCGGCGCAGGCTGGCGCGGGTGAAGAAGCGCAGGTGCGTCTCGTCGAGGATGCCGCGCCGGTCGTACCCGAACACGCCCAGGACGACGCGCAGCCGGGCGTACCAGTGGCTGAAGTTCGGTACGGACAGCAGCACATGGCCGCCCGGGCGCAGGGCCCGGGCGATCTCGGCGAGGACGCGGTCGGGCCGGGAGAGGTGCTCGATGACGTCCCCGGCGACCACGTAGTCGTACCCCCGCCCGATCTCCTCGGGCAGCCCCTCCTCCAGGTCCGCGAGGAAGAACCGCGTACACCTCTCACGCACGCCCGCCACCTCGACGCAGTCGACGCCGGTCACCTCGTGACCCAGCGCCTCCAGGCGCTCGGCGAACAGTCCGCCGGAGCAGCCGAGGTCCAGGACGCGGCCCGGCGGCAGGGTGCGCATACGGTCCAGGATGACGGCGTGGGAGGAGCCGTCGCCCTCCTTGAAGGCGTATCCGTCGGGTTTGGGAATCCACGGGCAGGTGCCGAATCCCTTGGCCGCGAGCCGGTATTCGAGGACGTCCTTCACGACGTCCTTGGCGTACTTGAGCCCGTTGACGTAACAGATCTCGTCGCCGTAATAGGTGGGGACGGGGATTTCCCGGATGCGCATTCCCGCGTCGATGAGCTGGACGATGATCTGGGTGTCGAAGTCGAAGGCGTCCGTATTGCGCTCGATGGGGAGCCGGCGCAGGGCGGCGACGCTGTAGGCGCGGTAGCCGGAGTGGAATTCGGTGAGCCGGGAGCCGAGCAGCGAGTTCTCCAGGCGGGTGAGGACACGGTTCCCCAGCCATTTGTAGAGCGGCATCCCGCCGCGCAGGGCGCCGCCCCGGTCCATCATGCGCGAGCCGAACACGGCGTCGGCCTCACCGTTCTCGATGGGCGCGACCATGTCGGGGAGGAGTTCGGGGGCGTACTGCCCGTCGCCGTGCAGCAGGACGACGATGTCGAGCCCGCGCTCGGCCGCCAGCGCGTACCCGGCCTTCTGGTTTCCGCCGTATCCGAGGTTCTTGGTGTGCCGCATGACGACGGTACGGGGCATTCCCTCGGCCTGGGACCAGCGGCATCCGGCGGTGAAGGTGCCGTCGTGGCTGGCGTCGTCGAGAATGAGGATCTCGTCGATACGGGAGCGGAAGTCGGCCGGGATGCGGTCGAGGGTCTTCTCCAGCGTGGTCTCGGCGTTGTAGGCGACGACGAGGATGCCGATGCGGGGGCTCTGACCTGAGCGGTCGACAGCCTCGGGGGTGCGGGCGGCGGGCGGCTGCACGGGCGTCTCCAGGGTTGACGTGGGTTGGGGGCGTGGCGACGGTGCCCCATAAGGGGCGCGTGCTTGTCTGCGGGCCGGTGGGAGCTGGGCGCGCAGTTCCCCGCGCCCCTGAATGCGCCCCTTCGGGCCGCCCCGGAGATTGCCGCGCAGCGGCATCCAAGGGCGCGGGGAACTGCGCGACCAGCCACATACGGCCCGCAGGCGAATCACCGCACTTCCAGAGGCGCGCTTGGAGCCGGAACCGGAACCGTGGTGGCCGTGTCCGGGGCGGGGGCAGCCGGGCCCCGTTCGCGCGACCGGAACACCGCCGCGTACCCCGACACCACCCCCACCAGCAGCGCCGCCCAGGCAACCGCGCCCAGGACCTGCTGGTCGTAGGTCCAGCGGGTGGGCTTCTGGATCGTGTAGACCCAGGAGGCGAGGACTCCGGCGAGCACGCTGTACGCGAGGCCCTCCCACAGCCCGATCGCGAAGAGCGCCGCGACCGGCCAGGCCAGGTACTGGACCCCGGAGGCGGTGCTGAGCAGCAGCAGCACGCTCAGCGTGATCGCGACGGCCAGCGGTGCGCGGTCCGGGCGGCGCCAGGCGGGCCAGACGCCCGCCGCCACACAGACCAGGACCACGACGAAGTGGCCGGGCCCGCGCAGCACGGCGATCGACTCGTTGGAGAAGCCCAGCCACTCGGCGAACTTGACGATGCCCCACAGCCGGAAGTTGCCGCCCTTGTACTCCAGGACGTTGGCCCGCAGCGCCCCCGGCACGGTCGCGAGCACCGGCCCCCACACCACGAGCAGCACCGCGCCCAGGGCCGCCGAGAAGCGTACGAACTCCCGCCGCCCGCCCCGCCAGGCCGCCACCGCGAGCACGGGCAGCGCCACCACCGGCACGAACTTGACGCTGATGGACAGCGCCGCGACCACTCCGGCGGCCACCGGCGCCCGCCGGTCCGCGAGCAGCCAGGCGGCGGCGAGCGCCAGCGTGACGGCGACCGAGTCGGTGTTGCCGTGGTAGCCGGACGCCGGAATCAGTACGGGCGAGAGCGTCACCCCGATTCCGCAGGCGACGGCCGTCCTCAGCGAGCGGCGCCGCCGTACGATCTCGAACACGAGCAGCGCGGCCGCGAAGTCCGCGAGGCAGGCGGGGGTGCGGATCAGCGTGCCGAACTCGATGCCGAGGCGGGCGATACGGTCGAGTCCGAGCAGTATCCAGCCGGCCAGCGGGGGATGGTTGTAGACCGGCAGCCTCGGCATCGGATGCGCATAGATCCGTACCGGGCCGACCTTCTCGATGTGCTGGGCGAAGGCCCAGAAGAAAAAGACGTCGGCGGGCCCCCGGGTACGGGCGGCGAACACCATTTTCGCGAGGAATCCGACGGCGGCCACGGACCCGACGATGAGCCGGCCATGCCGTACGTACCGATTCGTCCCGAATGTCTGCTCGCTCATGGCGGTCGAACGTATCAACCACCGGCCCGAATTCACCGGAGCGATCAACGCACTTTCACCCCGGGGCCGTGGTTCGCCTGCGGATCCTGGCCAAAAGCACCCGCCCGGAAATCACCCGTATGGTTCACCACCACGCGTAATCCCCGGCTTCAGCTCTCGTTCACTACCTGTCCCTTCGCCTCCCAGACTCCGGTGGTCCCCAGTGAAAGCACTCGTCCTCTCCGGCGGCGCCGGCACCCGGCTGCGGCCGATCACCCACACCTCGGCGAAACAGCTGGTGCCGGTGGCCAACAAGCCGGTGCTGTTCTACGGCCTGGAGTCGATCGCGGCCGCCGGGATCACGGACGTCGGCATCATCGTCGGGGACACGGCCGAGGAGATCCGGGCGGCCGTCGGCGACGGCTCGCGGTTCGGCTTGACCGTCACCTACATCCCGCAGCAGGCGCCGCTGGGCCTCGCCCACGCGGTGCTGATCGCCCGCGAGTTCCTCGGCGAGGACGACTTCGTGATGTATCTGGGCGACAACTTCGTCGTCGGCGGGATCACCGATCTGGTCGACGAGTTCCGGGCCGCCCGCCCGGACGCCCAGATCCTGCTGACCAAGGTGCCCGACCCGCGCGCGTTCGGCGTCGCGGAGCTGGACACGGACGGGCGGGTCGCGCGCCTGGAGGAGAAGCCGTCGCACCCCAAGAGCGATCTGGCCCTGGTCGGCGTCTACCTCTTCACCCCGGCCGTGCACGAGGCCGTCCGCGCCATCACCCCCTCGGCGCGCGGCGAGCTGGAGATCACACACGCCCTGCAGTGGCTGATCGACCGACGGCTGAAGGTCAGTTCGACGGTGATCTCCGGCTACTGGAAGGACACCGGCAACGTCGAGGACATGCTGGAGGTCAACCGCTCGGTCCTGGAACTGCTCACCCCGGCGCACGAGGGCTCGGTCGACGACGCCACGGAGATCATCGGGCGGGTGCGGATCGGGCAGGGCGCCACCGTGCGCGGCTCGCGGATCGTGGGCCCGGCGATCATCGGGCCGCGCACGGTCGTGGAGAACTCCTACATCGGCCCGTCCACCTCGATCGCGGAGAACTGCCGGGTGACCGACAGCGAGATCGAGTACTCGATCGTGCTGAGCGGCTCGTCGCTGCACGGCGTCGGCCGCATCGAGGCGTCGCTGATCGGCCGTGACGTCGAGATCACCCCCGCCCCGCCCACCCCGGCCGCCCACCGGCTCGTCCTCGGTGACCACAGCAAGGTACAGATCTCCGCATGACCCACCGCATCCTCGTCACCGGCGGCGCCGGGTTCATCGGCTCGCACTACGTCCGTACGCTGCTCGGCCCCACGGGCCCCGGCGACGTCGCGGTGACCGTCCTCGACAAGCTCACCTACGCGGGCTGCCCGGCCGGCCTCGACGAGGTGCGCGCCCACCCCGGATTCGCCTTCGTCCAGGGCGACATCTGCGACACCCGGCTCGTCGACAAGCTGATGGGCGAGAACGACCAGGTGGTGCACTTCGCCGCCGAGTCGCACGTCGACCGCTCGATCCTGGGCGCCGCCGAGTTCGTGACGACCAATGTCCTCGGCACCCAGACCCTGCTCGACGCGGCGCTGCGCCACCGGCTCGGCCCGTTCGTCCACATCTCCACGGACGAGGTGTACGGGTCGATCGACTCGGGCTCCTGGCCGGAGGAGCACCCGCTGCGGCCCAGCTCCCCGTACGCGGCCTCCAAGGCCTCCGCCGACCTGATGGCGCTCTCCTACCACCACACCCACGGCCTGGACGTGCGGGTGACGCGCTGCTCCAACAACTACGGGCACCACCAGTTCCCCGAGAAGCTGATCCCGCTGTTCATCACCCGGCTCCTGGACGGCGGCACGGTGCCGCTGTACGGGGACGGGCTCAACGTCCGCGACTGGCTGCACATCGACGACCATGTACAGGCGATCGAGCTGGTCCGCACCGGCGGGCGCCCCGGTGAGGTCTACAACGTCGGCGGCGGCACCGAGCTCACCAACAAGGAGCTGACCGGGCTGCTGCTCACGGCGTGCGGGGCGGACTGGGACAAGGTGGTCCACGTCGAGGACCGCAAGGGCCACGACCGGCGCTACTCGGTCGACTGCGCCAAGATCCGCGCCGAGCTCGGCTACGCGCCCCGCAAGGACTTCACCGAGGGCCTCGCGGAGACCGTCGACTGGTACCGCGAACACCGGGACTGGTGGGAGCCGCTGCGCCGCAAAGCCGCTCTGTGAGCGGGAGTTGGCTGGTCACGGGGGCGGCCGGGATGCTCGGCCGGGACGTGGTGGCGAGGCTCGCGGGCCGTGACACCCGCGCGCTCGACCGCTCGGCGCTCGATCTGACGGACGCGGAGGCGGTGGCGGCGACGGTGGCCGGGGCCCGCCCGGACGTCGTCGTCAACTGCGCCGCCTGGACTGCCGTCGACGACGCCGAGACCCGGGAGGACGAGGCGCTGCGGATCAACGGCGAGGGCGCGTCCCATCTGGCGCGCGCCTGCGCCCGCGCCGGGTCGGTGCTGCTGCACGTCTCCACCGACTACGTCTTCGCGGGCGACGCCACCGCCCCGTACCCGGAAAGCGCCCCGCCCGGCCCGCGCACCGCGTACGGCCGGACCAAGCTGGCGGGCGAGCGGGCGGTGCGCGCGCTGCTGCCGCAGAGCGGCCATGTGGTGCGGACCGCCTGGCTGTACGGGGCGGGCGGCGCCAACTTCGTACGGACCATGATCCGCCTGGAACGGGCGCGCGAGCACCTGGACGTCGTGGACGACCAGCGCGGCCAGCCCACCTGGACCGCCGACCTGGCCGACCGCCTCGTCCGGCTCGGCGAGGCGGCGCTCGCCGGGGCGGCGCCCGCCGGGTACTGGCACGGCACCAGCGCGGGGCACGGCACCTGGTGCGAGCTGGCTCAGGAAACGTTCCGGCTGCTGGGCGCGGACCCGACGCGGGTGCGGCCCACGACGAGCGCGGCCCATGTCCGGCCCGCGCCGCGCCCCGCGTACAGCGTCCTCGGGCACGAGCGCTGGCGCGAGGCGGGGCTTGAGCCGATGAGGGAGTGGCGGGAGGCGCTGGCGGAGGCACTGCCGGGGCTGGTCGCGGCGGAGCGCGGAGGTGCGGCCCAGCGCCCCCGAAGGGGCGCGGGGCCGTGACATATGCGGCTCCGCCGCGATGGGGGTCCCCCCTGTTCGAGCGAAGCCGAGAACTTGGGGGAGCGACCAGCCGGCGACGGCCCGCAGCCGAACGACCGCGCAGCCAGCGGGACGTAACGTCACGGCTGAGCCGGAACCAGCGCCCGCTGCCGCGCGTACCAGGCCGCACACGCCTCGTGCGACGGCAGCATGCCCCGGTCCTCGGCCTCCGCGAGGAGCGGGGCGGCGGCGTCCTTGAGGGAGAGCAGCGGGGTGAGGTGCGTCGGCCACTCGATGGCCAGGTCCGGGTCGAGCGGGTGGATGCCGTGCTCGTGGGCGGGCGCGTACCCCTCGGAGCAGAGGTAGACGACCGTCGCGTCCTCGGTGAGCGCCATGAACGCGTGCCCGAGACCCTCGGCGATGTGGACGGCCCGGTGGTCGCGGTCGTCGAGCAGGACCTGCTCCCAGCGCTTGAAGGTGGGCGATCCGGTCCGCAGGTCCACCACCACGTCCAGGACCGACCCGCGTACGCACTTGACGTACTTCGCCTGCCCTGGCGGCACGTCCGCGAAGTGGACGCCGCGCAGGGTGCCGCGCGCGGAGACCGAGCAGTTGGCCTGCGCGAGGCCGAGGCCGTGGCCGGTGGCGGTCGCGAACCGGTCGTCCTTGAACCACTCGTGGAAGCTGCCCCGGCTGTCCAGGAACACCTGCGGCTCGACGACCCAGGCGCCTTCGATGCTCAGCTCCCGCACGGCGGGGCCCCCTTGGAGACGGTGGGCCCGGAGACGGTGGCCTTGGAAGCAGTGCCGTGGGCAGCGGTGGCTTCGGAAACGGTCAGCGCCAGCTGGTCGTGGCCGTGGCGCCGGACCCGGAAGTCCCGTCCGGCGATCGTGCGGGAGGCGGGGAGGGCGGGATGGGCGGCGGCCGGGACCCGCACCGGGGCCTCGCCCAGGGACAGCTGCCACTCCCCCTCCCCGATCAGCGTCAGCGCCTCGTACGCCGACTCGACGCGGAAGCGGCCGTCCGCGCACCGGACCGGCAGCTCGACCTCTTCCTCCTCGGCCCCGGTGCGGCGCAGCTGGAGCGGGACGGCCGGGCCGCCTCCTCCGTAAAGACCCTGAAGAACGAGCGAGTTGTCGGTCCAGGTCACGCTCTCGGTGTACGCGTGGGGCAGCTGGTCGGTGAGGACGGCGTTGCCCCAGGCGCTCACGGTGAAGGCCAGCTCGCGGCCCCCGGGGACGGCGTGGCGGCCGAGCGGCAGACCGGGGGGCGCGGCGACGGGGAGCCGTCTGCCGTCCGGCCTGACCAGCTGGACGCTGTACGCGTCACCGGGCCGGGACTCGCCGTGCGGCGCCCTGACCGGGCCCCGGCCGCGTACGGCGGCGAGCTCGTCGAGCGGCACCTCGGCGGTGAACCGCTCGCCGTCGCGGGCCAGGGGGACCTGGATCGCCGCGTCCGAGTGCCAGTGGCCGAGCCGCAGCACGCTCGCGCGGGTGCGGGTCCCGCCGGTGAGCGTGAGCACGCCGCCGTGGCTGTCGTGGCCGGTCAGCCAGGTCTGGACGCGCTCGGCGTTCAGCTGGAGGCGGCCGCCCGCGAAGACCGGGACGATCCTGGTGTGCTCGTCCAGGTAGTGCACGTCCAGCTGCGCGCCCCCGTCCCCGACGCCGCCCCGGCGCGCCACACCGTGGCCGGGCACGCCGCCGAGGCCGCCGCTGTGGCCGAGCACCCCGAGCACCAGCTTCCAGGTGGTGGTGGCGGCCTCGGTGAGCAGCCGGGCCGGGTCGACGGCGATCTCGAAGCCCGCCCAGTCGTAACCGTGCAGCTCCTGCCCCGAACGAGTGGTGATCGCCGGGTCCTTGACCCTCTTCAGCCACAGCGGCAGGGCACGCCGGTCGGGCGTGCGCAGCCAGGCCGCCTTCAGCGTGTGCCGCCGCGCCCGGGCCGGAAGGTTGCGGATGTAGCCGTACCCGGTGAGCCGCAGCGTGCCGTCGCACCACTCGGCGCCGGTGAGCCGGGCCTCCAGCGGCAGGTCGCCGGGGGCGAGGGCGCGGACCTCGCGCGGGAGGGGCGCGGTGAGCGGCGGATACTCGGCGGTGCGGCGGCGCAGACCGCGCACCCGGTGCGTACGGGGGCTGCGGCGCTCGAACTCCAGCAGGCCGAGCAGCTCCTCCAGGCGCCGCTCGCGGGCCAGGTGCCACTTCACCCGGTGGTGCAGCGGCAGCCCGGCGAGCACCTCGGGGTCCACCTGAGCGGTGAACTCCCCCGTGTGCTCCAGGAACGCCTCCCGATAGGCCGCGTCGCCCTCCGGCAGGACCTGCATGAAGTACCAGAGGTCCTCGCACAGCACCGACTCGTCGTAACGTTTCTTGTGCTCGGGCGCCCCCGCGAGCCCCCGGCTCACGCCGAGCACCGCCGCCGTACGGTCCACCACCCCGCGCACGACCGCGCGCCTGTTGGTGATCGAGCTGTCCCTGAAGCGCCAGTAGTAGACGGCGTCCTCGATGACGTCGACGGAGCGGGCGGCGAAGTGGGCGGGCAGGACGACCGGGATGTCCTCGTACAGCACCCCCTCGGGGAAGGCGAAGGCATGCGCGTCCCAGAACGCGCGGCGGAACACCTTGTTGCAGGCGATCCGGTCCAGGAGCAGCGACCAGTCCTTGGTGACGTGGGTGGCGGGGCGGGTGGAGCGCATCGGCTTGGTGAAGAGCGGATGCTGCTTGAGCCGCCCGCCGCCGGTCAGCCGCAGGACGTTGCCGGAGGCGAAGTCGGAGCCGGACTTGTCGAGTGCGCCGGTCATCAACTCGAAGGCGCGCGACGGCAGTACGTCGTCGCCGTCGACGAAGGCGAGGTACGCGGTCCCGGGCGCGGTGTGCGCGACGCCCGTGTTGCGGGCCGCGCCGAGGCCGCCGTTCTCCCTGCCGACCACCCTGAACCGGTCGTCCCGCGCGGCGAATTCACGGGCGACGTCGGCGCTGCCGTCCGTCGAGCCGTCGTCCACGAGCACCACGTCGAGATCCTGGAGGCTCTGCCGGGCCAACGACTCCAGACACGCTCCCAGATGCTCCTCGACGTTGTGGACGGGGACGACGACGCTGAGGCGGGGCGTCATACGGGAGCACCTTCCTGCCGGCGGACGGGGGCGGATCCCGCCCCACGCGTGCTCAACCCCCGAACGCGGGGGCGGTCACCTCAGCCCGTCCATCCGGGTGACGGGCCCGGGTCCGGGACCGGATCCGTTTCGGGGCGACCGCTCGTCGAGGAAGAGGCGGCGCACGACCCGTTCCGCCGCGTGTCCGTCGTCGTACGGGCAGAAGCGCGCCCGGAACGCCTCGCGCAGCCGGGCGCTCGCGTCCGAGTCCCAGCCGCCGCCGTCCCGGAAAAGCCCGATCAGCTCGTCGTCGCAGGTGGAGACCGCGCCCGGGGTGTCGCCGGGGCGCCCCGAGAGCAGGTCGAAGTACGTACCCCGGGTTGTCCGGTAGGCCTCCCAGTCCGGGGCGTGCACGACGATCGGGCGGTCGAGGCAGGCGTAGTCGAAGAGCAGCGACGAATAGTCGGTGATCAGCGCGTCCGAGGCGAGGCAGAGGTCCTCGACGCGGGGGTGCCCGGTGACGTCCACGACCCGGGGACGGGTCTTGGCGAGCCTCGCCGAGGTCCCGTGGAAGTAGTGCGCCCGCACCAGCAGGACGTACTCGTCACCGGTCTCCCGCAGGAACCTCTCCAGGTCGAGCGGGGGCGAAAAGTGGCCGGCCCCTTCGTCCCGGTGGGTCGGGGCGTAGAGGAGCACGCGACTCCCTGGCGCGATGCCGAGCGAGGCGCGAATGGCGGCTACGTCGTCCGGAGTCGAGGTGAAATACCGGTCATTGCGCGGCTGGCCGAGATGCAGATGCTCGTACGCTGCGGGGTAGACCCGTTCCCAGACCTCGGCCGCGTGGGGGTTGGCGGCGAGGCTGAAGTCCCACTGGCCGACGTGCGCGAGGATCTTCCCGAAGTCCATGCCACGGGCGGAGGCGGGATAGCGGCGCTGGTCGAGCCCCATGGACTTGAGCGGGGTCCCGTGATGGGTCTGGAGATAGACCTGCCCGTCCCGCTTGCTGAACCCACCGGGAAAGCTGGAGTTGTTGACGAGGTACGTGGCCGTCGCCATGACCCGCCAGTACGCCCGCGACCCCGCGACGACATGCTCCACCCCGTCCGGTACCCGCCCGACGTGCCGCCCGCCCACCACCCACACATGCCGCAGCCGAGGCACGAGCTCCAGCGCCTTGGCGTGGATGGCGGCGGGATTACAGGCAACGCCCCGGTTCCAGTACGCCCCGTGGACGACGAGGTCCGGATCGAGGGGCCGGTGCAGATCGACACGGTAGAGGAGCCGGAGGATGCGGGCGCGGGCAGACTTCTTACCGCGCACGGCCAACTCCCGGACCATGCCTCCACGCCCCTTCCCGCCGCCGCTGTGGGCCGACGCGCCGCTCCCCCTGCCGCCGGAGCCCAGCGTGTCCTCTCCCCCGCCGCCGCTGTGGGCCGACGCGCCGCCGGGGCGGCACGATTGGGCGCAGCGGCACCCCGTCCCCGGGCCCCCCTGCACCCCGCCCCGCCCCGCACCCGCACCCGGCATGGCGGCCGAGCATAACCACCGGCCACCACCCCCAGCACGCACCATCACCCGATCGGGGCATGATCGGTAACCAGTACAGGACACCCGGGTTGACCGGGCGTGAACCCACCGCAGCCCGTTCCCCCGGAAGTGCCGGTACCGCAGGTGCCAAAGCCCCAGGCACCACCACCGCCCGCGCCGAGGCTGAGCGTGGTCGTCCCCGTCCACAACGTCGCCCCCTATCTGGAGGAGTGCCTCACCTCGCTGGCCGCGCAGACCATGACGGCCCTCGACGTGGTCCTCGTCGACGACGGCTCGACCGACGACAGCCCCCGCATCGCAAGGGAGTTCACCCGCCGGGACGCCCGCTTCCGTTACGTACGGCAGCCCAACGCCGGGCTCAGCGCCGCCCGCAACACGGGCGTCGCCCACACCGCCCCCGGCACCGAGTACCTCGCCTTCGCCGACAGCGACGATGTCCTGACGCCCCACGCCTACGACCGGCTCACCGCCTCCCTCGACGCCTCCGGCTCCGATTTCGCCTCCGGCAACGTGTGGCGCCTGGACCCGGGCGGGCGGCGCCAGGCCTGGCAGTACCGCTGGCTCACCGCCGACCGGATCGGCACCCACATCACCCGCGACCCCCACCTCCGTACCGACCGCGTCGCCTGGAACAAGGTCTTCCGCCGCTCGTTCTGGGACCGCCACGGATTCACCTATCCGGTGGGCCGGCTGTACGAGGACACCCCGGTGGTGATCCCGGCGCACTATCTCGCCGACTCCGTGGACGTCCTCCACGAGCACGTCTACTACTGGCGGGTGCGCGAGGGCTCGATCACCCGTCTGCGCACCGACGCCCGGGGCGTACGGGACCGGATCGCCGCGTGCGAGGACGTCAGCGGGTTCCTGGCCGGGGCCAGGCCGGATCAGCGGCGGCACTACGACACCTCCTGTCTGCGGGACGACTTCGTCTACTTCCTGGAGGGCCTGCCGATGGGCGGGCCCGCCTACCGGGCGGCCTTCATGACCGGCGCCCGGGCGTTCCTGGAGCGCGCGGGCACGGACGTCACCCGGGATCTGCCGCCCGACCTGCGGGTCAAGTGGCAGCTGGTGCGGGAGGACCGGCTCGCGGAGCTGGTCGAGGTGCTGGCCTTCGAGCAGGCCAACGGGGTGGGTACGTACTCGGTGCGGGGCGGCCGCGTCTCGTACCCGGGCGTCGGAGCGCTGACGGGCCGCGCCGCCCGGGTGCGACGCGGTGAACTGCCGGTGGTGGCCCGGCTGTCGGCGGTGGAGCGGCAGCCGGACGGAACCCTGCGCCTGACCGGCTTCGCGTACGTACGCAACGCCGGTCCGGGCAGGCTGGTGCTCGCGCTGGCCCAGGAGCACGGCACCCGCCGGCTGCGCCGCTTCCCGACCCGCACCATCAGCCTGCCACTCGCCACTGACAACGCCGCCCAGGAGCTCCACGACTACGACCGCTCGGGCTTCGAGACCACACTCGACCCGGCCCGTCTCGGCTACGGCGAGTGGACGGTGGGCGTGGTGCTCGCCGGAACCGGGGCCGGTGGCGGCACGATCCGACGGGCCGCCATCCGCCCCCTGGGCCGCTCCGAGGACCAGCCCAGGGTGTACGAAGTGGCCGACGGGAAGCGGCTGGTGGCCGCGTACCGGCAGGGCCGGCTGGTGCTGTCGGTGCGGCGGTACGGGGCGCGGGTGGAGGCCCACCGGGTGGTCGAGGCACCCCAGAACGAAACTCACGGGGCCGAGGCGCACCGGCTCGCGGGCGGGGGCGCGGGCGCAGGTGGGGACGTGGGCGCAGGTGGGGACGTGGGCGGGGGGGGGGGCACG
>NZ_JBHWUR010000085.1:0-32007 GCF_042737755.1 Streptomyces sp. NPDC059994 | reverse complement strand
GGGCCGGCCAGGACCCCAAAGGTCCCGGCCGGCCCGGCGGCGGCACGTTTCTGCTGAAGCGTCAGAGGTGTCAGTTGTCCTCGTGGGCGACCGCGCGGCGCGCGTCCGCGTCCAGGACGCCCCAGCTGATCAGCTGCTCGGTGAGGACCGAGGGCGACTGGTCGTAAATGACGGCGAGGGTGCGCAGGTCGTCCTGGCGGATCGACAGCACCTTGCCGTTGTAGTCGCCGCGCTGCGACTGGATCGTCGCCGCGTACCTCTGCAGGGGGCCCGCCTTCTCCGGCGGGACGTGCGCGAGGCGCTCAAGGTCGAGAACGAGCTTCGGCGGCGGCTCGGCGGCACCGCCGGGCGTGGTGCCGGGCAGCAGCTCCTGCACCGGGACCCCGTAGAAGTCCGCCAGCTCGGCAAGGCGCTGTACGGTCACGGCGCGGTCGCCGCGCTCGTACGACCCGACCACTACGGCCTTCCAGCGGCCCTGGGACTTCTCCTCCACACCATGGAGGGACAGACCCTGCTGGGTGCGGATGGCGCGGAGCTTGGCCCCGAGCTGTTTTGCGTATTCGCTGGACATATAGCTCCCCGGACGCTGTGACAACGTGCGGCTCCGCCGCGTGGCTGGTAACTCACTGTGAGGTTACGCAGCGTTACTTGCCCGCGTCAAGCCGAATGGTCCATACCCCCACCCCAGACGGGTGACGACCCCGTGTGAAGACGGGCAAAGGCCCTGGTACCGTGGACTCTGTAATTCCGACGTCCTTTAAGGTCCGTCCCGTGAGGCGGAGAAGGAGGTCCGTTTCGTATGGACACGCAGCAGAGCGATCCGGCGCGCCCCGTTCTTGAGGGCCCCGACATCGCGCGGGCACTGACCCGCATCGCCCATGAGGTCGTCGAACGCGCCAAGGGCGCCGACGACGTGGTGCTCCTCGGCATTCCCACCCGTGGCGTCTTCCTCGCCCGCAGGCTGGCCGACAAGCTCGAAGAGATCACCGCGGGCAAGATCCCGGTCGGCTCCCTCGACATCACCATGTACCGCGACGACCTGCGTATGCACCCGCCGCGCGCGCTGGCCCGCACCGAGATCCCCGGTGACGGCCTGGACGGCAAGCTGGTCGTCCTCGTCGACGACGTGCTCTTCTCCGGCCGCACCATCCGCGCCGCGCTCGACGCCCTGAACGACCTCGGCCGCCCACGCGCCGTACAGCTCGCGGTCCTCGTCGACCGGGGCCACCGCGAACTCCCGATCCGCGCCGACTACGTCGGCAAGAACCTCCCCACGTCGCTGCGGGAGACGGTCAAGGTCCTGCTCGCCGAGGAGGACGGCCGCGACGCCGTGCTGCTCGGTGCCAAGCGGACCGCCCAGGCCGGCGAGCAGTAGGCCCCTTCCGCACGGAGCACGGGTCGCACCGGCCCGTGCGGTACTTCTGCGCGCCCGCACGCCCGAACCTCCACCCTCCTGGAGAAGAACCAGATGAAGCGTCACCTCATCTCGGCCGCCGACCTCACCCGCGACGACGCCGTGCTCATCCTCGACACCACCGAAGAGATGGCCAGGGTCGCCGACCGGCCGATCAAGAAGCTGCCCACCCTGCGCGGCCGTACCGTCGTCAACCTCTTCTTCGAGGACTCGACCCGCACCCGGATCTCGTTCGAGGCAGCCGAGAAGCGCCTGTCGGCCGACGTCATCAACTTCACCGCCAAGGGCTCCTCGGTCTCCAAGGGCGAGTCCCTCAAGGACACCGCGCAGACGCTTGAGGCGATGGGCGTGGACGCCGTCGTCATCCGGCACGGCGCCTCCGGAGCGCCCTACCGGCTGGCCACCTCCGACTGGATCGACGCGGCCGTCATCAACGCCGGCGACGGCACCCACCAGCACCCCACCCAGGCCCTCCTCGACGCCTTCACCATGCGCCGCCGCCTGGTCGGCCGGGACGCCGGGCTCGGCCAGGACCTGGCGGGCAAGCGCATCACCATCGTCGGCGACGTGCTGCACAGCCGGGTGGCCCGCTCCAACGTGGACCTGCTGCACACCCTCGGCGCCGAGGTCACCCTGGTGGCCCCGCCCACCCTGCTGCCGGTCGGCGTCGACCACTGGACCTGCGACGTCTCGTATGACCTCGACAGCGTGCTGCCGAAGTCCGACGCGGTGATGATGCTGCGTGTGCAGCGCGAACGGATGAACGCCGCCTTCTTCCCGACCGAGCGCGAGTACTCGCGGCGGTACGGCCTGGACGGCGAGCGCATGGCGAAGATGCCCGAGCACGGCATCGTGATGCACCCCGGCCCGATGGTCCGGGGCATGGAGATCACCGCCGAGGTCGCCGACTCCGACCGCTGCACCGTCATCGAGCAGGTCGCCAACGGCGTCCACACCCGGATGGCGGTCCTCTACCTGCTCCTGGGCGGCAACGAGCCCGCCGTCAGCCACGCCCGCCCCGTCGATTCGGAGACCAAGTAATCATGAGCAAGATCCTCATCCGTGGTGCGAAGGTGCTGGGCGGCGAGGTCCAGGACGTCCTGATCGACGGCGAGACGGTCGCGGCCGTCGGTACCGGGCTCTCCGACGAGGGCGCCCGGGTGATCGACGCGGCGGGCCAGATCCTGCTCCCCGGCCTCGTCGACCTCCACACCCATCTGCGCGAGCCGGGCCGCGAGGACTCCGAGACCGTTCTGACCGGCACCCGGGCCGCCGCGCGCGGCGGGTACACCTCGGTGTTCGCCATGGCCAACACCTTCCCGGTCGCCGACACCGCGGGCGTCGTCGAGCAGGTCTGGCGGCTCGGCCGCGAGCACGGCTACTGCGATGTGCAGCCCATCGGCGCCGTCACCGTCGGCCTGGAGGGCAAGCAGCTCGCCGAGCTCGGCGCGATGCACGACTCGGCCGCCGGGGTCACCGTCTTCTCCGACGACGGCAAGTGCGTCGACGACGCCGTGATCATGCGCCGCGCCCTGGAGTACGTGAAGGCCTTCGGCGGCGTCGTCGCCCAGCACGCCCAGGAGCCCCGCCTCACCGAGGGCGCCCAGATGAACGAGGGCATCGTCTCCGCCGAGCTCGGCCTCGGCGGCTGGCCCGCCGTCGCCGAGGAGTCGATCATCGCGCGCGATGTGCTGCTCGCCGAGCACGTCGGCTCCCGGGTGCACATCTGCCACCTCTCCACGGCCGGCTCGGTCGAGATCGTCCGCTGGGCCAAGTCGCGCGGCATCGACGTCACCGCCGAGGTCACCCCGCACCACCTGCTCCTCACCGACGAGCTGGTCCGCTCGTACAACCCGGTCTACAAGGTGAACCCGCCGCTGCGCACCGAGGCCGACGTCATGGCGCTGCGCGAGGCGCTCGCGGACGGCACGATCGACATCGTCGCCACCGACCACGCCCCGCACCCGCACGAGGACAAGGACTGCGAGTGGGCCGCGGCCGCCATGGGCATGGTGGGCCTGGAGACCGCGCTCTCCGTCGTCCAGCACACGATGGTCGACTCCGGCCTGATGAACTGGGCCGACGTCGCCGACCGCATGTCGGTCAAGCCCGCCAGGATCGGCGGCGCCGAGGACCACGGCCGCCCCGTCTCGGCAGGCGAGCCCGCCAACCTCGCGCTCCTGGATCCGGCATACCGTGGTCCCGTGAACCCCGCGGGCTTCGCCTCCCGCAGCCGCAACACCCCGTATGAGGGCCGCGAGCTGCCGGGGCGCGTCACCCACACCTTCCTGCGGGGCAGGGCGACGGTCGTGGACGGGAAGCTGGCATGACATCTGCACTCTTCAATCTCGGCGTACGGACGCTGGCCGACGAGCAGAAGTCGGCCGAGGTGACGCACTGGGGGGCCCGGATCGCCTGGGTCGTCGGCGTGCTGATCTTCATCGGCCTCGTCTACTGGCTGATGCGCCAGGGCTGGAAGTGGCGCGGCACCCTCCAGTCGGACCTGCCCGAGCTGCCCGCCGTGCCCAAGGCGGCCGGCCCGGCGACACTTTCCATGAGCGGTCGCTACCACGGCTCCACCACGGCCGGGCAGTGGCTCGACCGGATCGTCGCGCACGGTCTGGGCGTCCGCAGCAAGGCCGAGCTCACCCTGACGGCCGAGGGAGTGATCGTCGTACGCCCCGGGGCGAACGACTTCTTCATCCCGGCCGAGGCGCTGCGCGAGGCCCGGTCCGAGAAGGCCATCGCCGGAAAGGTCCTCCCGGAGGGCGGCCTGCTGGTCCTCACCTGGACCCACGGCGACAAGCTGATCGACTCCGGCTTCCGCTCCGACCGGGCGTCCGAGCACCCCGCCTGGATCGAGGCCATCAACTCCATGAACCACCCCACCACCACGACGGAAGGCGCCGCACGATGACGACCTCCACCAGAGGAGCCAAGGCTCCCGCAGTACTCGTCCTGGAGGACGGCCGTACGTTCCACGGCCGCGCCTACGGGGCCGTGGGGGTGACCTTCGGCGAGGCCGTGTTCTCCACCGGCATGACCGGCTACCAGGAGACCCTCACCGACCCGTCGTACCACCGCCAGGTCGTAGTGATGACCGCGCCGCACATCGGCAACACCGGCGTCAACGACGAGGACCCCGAGTCGCAGCGGATCTGGGTCGCCGGTTACGTCGTGCGCGACCCCGCGCGCGTGTCCTCCAACTGGCGCGCCAAGCGCTCGCTCGACGAGGAGCTGCGCCAGCAGGGCGTCGTCGGTATCTCCGGCATCGACACCCGCGCCCTGACCCGCCATCTGCGCGAGCGCGGCGCGATGCGCGTCGGCATCTTCTCCGGCAACGCGCTGCCCGACGCGGGCACCATGCTCGCCGAGGTCCGCCAGGCCCCCGAGATGCAGGGCGCGGACCTCTCCGCCGAGGTCGCCACCAAGGAGGCGTACGTCGTCCCGGCGATCGGTGAGAAGAAGTTCACCGTGGCCGCCGTCGACCTCGGCATCAAGGGCATGACCCCGCACCGGATGGCCGAGCGCGGCATCGAGGTGCACGTGCTGCCCGCCACCGCCACGGCCGAGGACGTGTACGCGGTGAACCCGGACGGCGTGTTCTTCTCCAACGGCCCCGGCGACCCGTCCACCGCCGACGGCCCGGTCGCGGTGATGCGCGCCGTCCTGGAGCGCAGGACGCCGCTGTTCGGCATCTGCTTCGGCAACCAGATCCTGGGCCGCGCGCTCGGCTTCGGCACGTACAAGCTGAAGTACGGCCACCGCGGCATCAACCAGCCCGTGCAGGACCGCACGACCGGCAAGGTCGAGATCACCGCGCACAACCACGGATTCGCCGTCGACGCCCCGCTCGACAAGGTCTCCGACACCCCCTTCGGCCGTGCCGAGGTCTCCCACGTCTGCCTGAACGACAGCGTGGTGGAGGGCCTCCAGCTGCTCGACCAGCCGGCCTTCAGCGTCCAGTACCACCCCGAAGCCGCCGCGGGCCCGCACGACGCCGCGTACCTGTTCGACCGCTTCGTAGAGCTCATGGAGGGCCAGCGTGCCTAAGCGCACCGATATCCAGTCCGTCCTGGTCATCGGCTCCGGCCCGATCGTCATCGGCCAGGCAGCGGAGTTCGACTACTCCGGCACCCAGGCCTGCCGCGTCCTGAAGGCCGAGGGCCTGCGGGTCATCCTGGTCAACTCCAACCCGGCCACGATCATGACCGACCCGGAGATCGCCGACGCCACCTATGTCGAGCCGATCACCCCGGAGTTCGTCGAGAAGATCATCGCGAAGGAGCGCCCCGACGCGCTGCTGCCGACGCTGGGCGGCCAGACCGCGCTGAACACCGCGATCTCCATGCACGAGCAGGGCGTCCTGGAGAAGTACGGCGTCGAGCTGATCGGCGCCAACGTCGAGGCGATCAACAAGGGCGAGGACCGCGACCTGTTCAAGGGCGTCGTCGAGGCCGTCAAGGCGAAGATCGGCTACGGCGAGTCCGCCCGCTCGGTCATCTGCCACTCGATGGACGACGTCATCGCGGGTGTCGAGACCCTCGGCGGCTACCCCGTCGTGGTGCGCCCCTCCTTCACCATGGGCGGCGCCGGCTCCGGCTTCGCGCACGACGAGGAGGAGCTGCGCCGCATCGCCGGCCAGGGCCTCACGCTCTCCCCGACCACCGAGGTGCTCCTGGAGGAGTCCATCCTCGGCTGGAAGGAGTACGAGCTGGAGCTGATGCGCGACACCAGGGACAACGTGGTGGTCGTCTGCTCCATCGAGAACTTCGACCCGATGGGCGTGCACACCGGTGACTCGATCACCGTGGCCCCGGCGATGACGCTGACCGACCGCGAGTACCAGCGGCTGCGCGACATCGGCATCGCGATCATCCGCGAGGTCGGCGTGGACACCGGTGGCTGCAACATCCAGTTCGCCATCGACCCCACCGACGGCCGGGTCATCGTCATCGAGATGAACCCGCGTGTCTCGCGCTCCTCGGCCCTCGCCTCCAAGGCGACGGGCTTCCCGATCGCGAAGATCGCCGCGAAGCTCGCCATCGGCTACACGCTGGACGAGGTCCCCAACGACATCACCGAGAAGACCCCGGCCTCCTTCGAGCCGACCCTCGACTACGTCGTGGTCAAGGCCCCCCGCTTCGCCTTCGAGAAGTTCCCCTCCGCCGACTCCACGCTGACGACCACCATGAAGTCGGTGGGCGAGGCCATGGCGATCGGCCGGAACTTCACCGAGGCGCTGCAGAAGGCGCTGCGCTCGCTGGAGAAGAAGGGCTCGCAGTTCACCTTCGTCGGCGAGACCGGTGACAAGGCCGAGCTGCTGCGCGAGGCGGGGCGCCCGACCGACGGCCGGATCAACACGGTCATGCAGGCCATCCGCGCCGGGGCCACGCCCGAGGAGGTCTTCGACGCCACGAAGATCGACCCGTGGTTCGTGGACCAGCTCTTCCTGATCAAGGAGATCGCGGACGGGCTCGCGGACGCCGCCAAGCTGGAGCCGGAGCTGCTGGCCGAGGCCAAGCGGCACGGCTTCTCGGACGCCCAGATCGCCGAGATCCGGGGCCTGCGCGAGGACGTGGTGCGCGAGGTGCGCCACGCCCTGGGGGTGCGCCCGGTCTACAAGACGGTCGACACCTGCGCCGCCGAGTTCGCCGCGAAGACCCCGTACTTCTACTCGTCCTACGACGAGGAGTCCGAGGTCGCGCCGCGCGAGAAGCCCGCGGTGATCATCCTGGGCTCGGGCCCGAACCGTATCGGCCAGGGCATCGAGTTCGACTACTCGTGCGTGCACGCCTCCTTCGCGCTGAGCGACGCGGGCTACGAGACGGTGATGGTCAACTGCAACCCGGAGACCGTCTCCACCGACTACGACACCTCCGACCGCCTCTACTTCGAGCCGCTGACCCTCGAAGACGTGCTGGAGATCGTCCACGCCGAGACGCTGGCCGGTCCCGTCGCGGGCGTGGTGGTCCAGCTCGGCGGCCAGACCCCGCTGGGCCTGGCCCAGGCGCTCAAGGACAACGGCGTCCCGGTCGTCGGCACCCCGCCGGAGGCCATCCACGCCGCCGAGGACCGCGGCGCCTTCGGCCAGGTCCTCGCCGAGGCCGGGCTGCCCGCCCCCAAGCACGGCACCGCCACCACCTTCGCGGGTGCGAAGGCGATCGCGGATGAGATCGGCTACCCCGTGCTCGTCCGCCCCTCGTACGTGCTCGGCGGCCGCGGCATGGAGATCGTCTACGACGAGACCCGCCTGGAGTCGTACATCGCGGAGTCCACCGAGATCTCCCCGACCCGCCCGGTCCTGGTCGACCGCTTCCTGGACGACGCCATCGAGATCGACGTGGACGCGCTCTACGACGGCACCGAGCTCTACCTCGGCGGCGTCATGGAGCACATCGAGGAGGCCGGCATCCACTCCGGCGACTCGGCGTGCGCGCTGCCCCCGATCACGCTCGGCGGCTTCGACATCAAGCGCCTGCGGGCCTCCACCGAGGCCATCGCCAAGGGCGTCGGCGTACGCGGCCTGATCAACATCCAGTTCGCGATGGCCGGGGACATCCTCTACGTCCTGGAGGCCAACCCGCGCGCCTCCCGCACGGTCCCCTTCACCTCGAAGGCGACCGCGGTGCCGCTCGCCAAGGCCGCCGCCCGCATCTCGCTGGGCGCCACCATCGCCGAACTGCGAGCGGAGGGCCTGCTGCCGAAGAACGGCGACGGCGGCACGCTGCCGCTGGACGCGCCGATCTCCGTCAAGGAGGCGGTGATGCCCTGGAGCCGCTTCCGCGACATCCACGGCCGCGGCGTCGACACCGTGCTCGGCCCGGAGATGCGCTCCACCGGCGAGGTCATGGGCATCGACTCGGTCTTCGGCACCGCCTACGCCAAGTCCCAGGCGGGCGCCTACGGCCCGCTGCCCACCAAGGGCCGCGCCTTCATCTCGGTCGCCAACCGCGACAAGCGCTCGATGATCTTCCCGGCGCGCGAGCTCGTCGCCCACGGCTTCGAACTCCTCGCCACCTCCGGCACCGCCGAGGTCCTCAAGCGCAACGGCATCAACGCCACCGTCGTACGCAAGCAGTCCGAGGGCGAGGGCCCCAACGGCGAGAAGACGATCGTCCAGCTCATCCACGACGGCCAGGTCGACCTCATCGTCAACACGCCGTACGGCACCGGCGGCCGCCTGGACGGCTACGAGATCCGTACGGCGGCGGTGGCGCGCAGCGTCCCGTGCCTGACCACGGTCCAGGCCCTCGCGGCCGCCGTACAGGGCATCGACGCCCTCAACCACGGTGACGTGGGCGTCCGTTCGCTCCAGGAACACGCGGAACACCTGACCGCGGCCCGCGACTAGCAAACGCCCGAGGGGGACACCGGAATCCGGTGTCCCCCTCCGCATGAGGACTCCGACATGTACAAGCTGTTCTTCAACCTGGTCTTCAAGCGGATGGACCCGGAGCAGGCCCACCACCTGGCCTTCCGCTGGATCCGCCTCACCGCCCGGATCCCCGTGCTGCGCACCTTCGTCGCGGCCGCGCTCGCGCCCCGCCACGAGGAGCTGCGCACCGAGGCCTTCGGCCTGCGCATGCACGGCCCGTTCGGCCTCGCCGCGGGCTTCGACAAGAACGCCGTGGCGATCGACGGCATGTCGATGCTCGGCTTCGACCACATCGAGATCGGCACGGTCACCGGCGAGGCCCAGCCCGGCAACCCCAAGAAGCGGCTGTTCCGGCTGGTCCAGGACCGCGCGCTGATCAACCGCATGGGCTTCAACAACGAGGGCTCGGCGGCGGTCGCCGAGCGGCTCGCGGCCCGCAACGCCGTGTTCCGTACGACCGTCGGCGTCAACATCGGCAAGACCAAGGCCGTCCCCGAGGCGGACGCCGCCGCCGACTACGTGAAGTCGACCGAGCGGCTCGCCGCGCACGCCGACTACCTCGTGGTGAACGTGTCCTCGCCGAACACGCCCGGGCTGCGCAACCTCCAGGCGACCGAGTCGCTGCGGCCGCTGCTCACCGCGGTGCGCGAGGCCGCCGACCGCACGGTGACCTCCCGGCGGGTGCCGCTGCTCGTCAAGATCGCCCCGGACCTCGCGGACGAGGACGTCGACGCCGTCGCCGACCTCGCGGTCGAGCTCGGCCTGGACGGCATCATCGCCACCAACACCACCATCGCGCGCGAGGGCCTCGGCCTGAAGTCGGACCCGGCGCTCGTGAAGGAGACCGGCGGCCTCTCCGGCGCCCCGCTCAAGGAGCGCTCCCTGGAGGTCCTGAGCCGCCTCTACGCGCGCGTGGGCGACTCGATCACCCTCGTGGGCGTCGGCGGCATCGAGACGGCCGAGGACGCCTGGCAGCGGATCCTGGCCGGGGCCACCCTGGTCCAGGGCTACAGCGCCTTCATCTACCAGGGCCCCTTCTGGGGCCGGGCGATCCACAAGGGCCTCGCGGCCCGGCTCGCCGCCTCCCCGTACGCCACTCTCGCCGAGGCCGTCGGCGCCGAGACCCGAAAGGCCGTGAAGTGACACTTCCCTTCGGCGCGCGGCTGCGCCACGCCATGGACGAGCGCGGTCCGCTCTGCGTTGGCATCGACCCGCACGCCTCGCTGCTCGCCGACTGGGGCCTCGGTGACGACATCGCGGGCCTGGAGAGGTTCTCCCGTACGGTCGTGGAGGCCCTGGCCGACCGCGTGGCCGTCTTCAAGCCGCAGGCGGCGTTCTTCGAGCGCTTCGGCTCGCGCGGCATCGCGGTCCTGGAGCGGACCGTGGCGGACGCCCGCGCGGCCGGCACGCTGGTCCTCATGGACGCCAAGCGCGGCGACATCGGCTCCACCATGGCCGCGTACGCCGAGACCTTCCTGCACAAGGACGCGCCGCTGTTCTCCGACGCGCTCACCGTCTCGCCCTACCTCGGCTACGGCTCGCTCAAGCCCGCCGTGGAGCTGGCCCGCGAGAGCGGCGCCGGGCTCTTCGTGCTCGCCCTGACCTCCAACCCGGAGGGCGCGGAGGTGCAGCGCGCGGTGCGCGAGGACGGCCGCACGATCGGCGCGACCATGCTGGCGCACCTGGCGGACGAGAACGCGGACGCGACCCCGATGGGCTCGTTCGGCGCCGTGGTGGGGGCGACCCTCGGCGATCTGTCGGCCTTCGACCTCGACATCAACGGGCCGCTGCTCGCTCCGGGCATCGGGGCGCAGGGCGCGACGGCCGCGGACCTTCCCGCGGTGTTCGGCGCGGCCGTCCGCAATGTGGTCCCGAACGTCAGCCGAGGTGTTCTGCGTCACGGTCCCGACCTCGCGGGACTGCGGGATTCGGCCGCCCGTTTCGCGGACGAGATCCGTACGGCGGTGGCCTCGGCCTAGCGGTGTGCGTGCTCTTCGCCGGAGTCCGCGCGCCAAAGGTTGACGCAATCCTTACCCAAAACCGGGGTGTTATGTCGCGAATGTCCTGGTCGGCAGAGGCTGACCAGGACTTTTCGTCTGTTCTCGCTGACTGGAGCGGTCCTGGCCGCTAGTCTCCGACGAGAGCAGAGACGAGCGAACGGACATTGTCCGTCGCTCGTTGCTCGCCTGGTGTGGGGCGCCTAGGTCCCGCACCGGTCCGTATCCGACAGTTCGACATCCGAGGTGACGTAGGCGTGGCTCTTCCGCCCCTTACCCCTGAACAGCGCGCAGCCGCGCTCGAAAAGGCCGCCGCGGCTCGCCGGGAGCGGGCCGAGGTCAAGAATCGACTCAAGCACTCCGGCGCCTCCCTCCACGAGGTCATCAAGCAGGGCCAGGAGAACGACGTCATCGGCAAGATGAAGGTCTCCGCCCTGCTTGAGTCCCTGCCCGGCGTGGGCAAGGTCCGGGCCAAGCAGATCATGGAGCGGCTGGGGATCTCCGAGAGCCGCCGTGTGCGGGGTCTCGGCTCCAACCAGATCGCATCCCTTGAGCGCGAGTTCGGCGGTGCGGGGGCCTGACGTCCCGGGCACCCCCGGGAAGCTGGAATAATCGCTGCATGGCAGCTACACCCCGGGGGTCATCCCCCGTACCCCCGGACGCACGTCCGCGGCTGACCGTGCTCTCCGGCCCCTCCGGGGTCGGCAAGAGCACGGTCGTCGCTCATATGCGCAAGGTTCACCCCGAGGTCTGGCTCTCGGTGTCGGCGACGACCCGCAAGCCGCGCCCCGGCGAGCGCCACGGCGTTCACTACTTCTTCGTGGACGACGAGGAATTCGACAAGCTGATCGCCAATGGCGAGCTGCTGGAGTGGGCCGAATTCGCGGGCAACCGCTACGGCACACCGCGCCGCGCCGTCCTGGACCGCCTGGAGGCCGGTGAGCCGGTCCTCCTGGAGATCGATCTCCAGGGCGCCCGGCTGGTGCGCGAGTCGATGCCCGAGGCACTGCTCGTCTTCCTGGCCCCGCCGAGCTGGGACGAGCTGGTCCGCCGGCTCACCGGCCGGGGGACCGAGGCGCCCGACGTCATCGAACGCCGGCTGGCGGCCGCGAAGGGGGAACTGGCCGCCGAGTCGGAGTTCGATACGACGCTGGTCAATACCTCCGTCGAGGATGTGGCGCGCGAGCTGCTAGCCTTGATGAAAGTTGTTTGATCTTTATTCCCCTTCGGAAGGCAGACGTGTCCTCTTCCATCACCACGCCCGAGGGCATCATCAACCCGCCGATTGATGAGCTGCTCGAAGCAACCGACTCGAAGTACAGCCTCGTGATCTACGCCGCCAAGCGCGCGCGCCAGATCAACGCGTACTACTCGCAGCTCGGTGAGGGCCTGCTGGAGTACGTCGGCCCCCTGGTGGACACCCACGTCCACGAGAAGCCGCTCTCTATCGCGCTTCGCGAGATCAACGCGGGTCTGCTGACCTCCGAGGCCATCGAGGGCCCGGCCCAGTAAGACACCGTTTCGTGTGACCACAGGCCCGGCAGGGGCCACCTCCCAGCGTTTTGGCCGGGGGAGCGACTGCCGGGCCTGTGGTGTGTCATAAGGGGGTACGTATCCGAATGCGGGGAGACGCGGTGGACAAGCCGAAGGTCGTTCTGGGGGTCAGTGGCGGGATCGCCGCCTACAAGGCGTGCGAGCTGCTGCGCCGGCTGACCGAGTCCGGGCACGACACGCGTGTGGTGCCGACCGCGTCGGCGCTGCACTTCGTGGGCGCGGCCACCTGGTCGGCGCTCTCCGGGCACCCGGTCTCCACCGAGGTCTGGAACGATGTCCACGAGGTGCCGCACGTGCGGATCGGCCAGGAGGCCGACCTCGTGGTGGTCGCCCCCGCCACCGCCGACATGCTGGCCAAGGCGGCCCACGGCCTCGCCGACGACCTGCTCACCAACACCCTGCTCACCGCCCGCTGTCCGGTCGTCTTCGCACCCGCGATGCACACCGAGATGTGGGAGCACCCCGCCACCCAGGAGAACGTGGCGACGCTGCGCCGCCGGGGCGCGGTCGTGATCGAGCCCGCCGTCGGCCGCCTCACCGGCGTCGACACCGGCAAGGGGCGCCTCCCCGAGCCCGCCGAGATCTTCGAGGTCTGCCGCAGGGTCCTGGCCCGGGGGACCGGCGAGCGGGATCTGGAGGGCCGCCACGTGGTGGTCAGCGCGGGCGGCACGCGTGAGCCGCTGGACCCGGTCCGCTACCTGGGGAACCGTTCCTCCGGGAAGCAGGGGTACGCCCTGGCCCGCACCGCCGTCGCCCGGGGGGCCCGGGTCACGCTGATCGAGGCCAACACCGGGCTGCCCGACCCGGCCGGGGTGGACGTCGTCCGGGTGGGCACCGCCGTTCAACTGCGGGAGGCGGTGCTGAAGGCCGCCTCGGAGGCGGACGCGGTGGTCATGGCGGCCGCCGTGGCCGATTTCCGGCCGGAGTCGTACGCCGCCGGAAAGATCAAGAAGAAGGACGGCCAGGAGCCCGCGCCGCTCGCCCTGGTCCGCAACCCCGACATCCTCGCCGAGCTCTCCGCCGGCCGGCCGCGCCCGGGCCAGGTGGTCGTCGGCTTCGCCGCCGAGACCGACGACGTCCTCGCCAACGGCCGCCAGAAACTGCGGCGCAAGGGCTGTGACCTGCTGGTCGTCAATGAGGTGGGGGAGCGCAAGACCTTCGGCTCGGAGGAGAACGAGGCGGTCGTGCTGGCCGCCGAAGGAACCGAGACCCCGGTTCCGTACGGGCCCAAGGAAGCGCTCGCGGACGTGGTGTGGGATCTCGTCGTCCCGCGTTTCGCATAAATTCACGTCCGCCCCTGCGGCCGCCCGAAACCCGCCAAAAACCGGCCCCGGAGCCCCTGGCGGGGGCCGATCTTCGTACCGCAGAATGCGGTGTCGCAGGTCACAGAGCTTTCAATGTGCGAGACAAGTGGCCCGGTGACCGGTACCGACCGATAAACTGGTCGTGGAACGACGCCGGGCGCAGCCCCCGGCCCGTCCCACCCATGATCAGCCAGCAGCCGCTGCAACCCCAGGGAGCATTGTGTCCCGTCGTCTGTTCACCTCGGAGTCTGTGACCGAGGGTCACCCCGACAAGATCGCTGACCAGATCAGCGACACGATCCTCGACGCGCTCCTGCGCGAGGACCCGACGTCCCGTGTCGCCGTGGAGACCCTGATCACCACGGGTCTGGTCCACGTAGCGGGCGAGGTCACGACCAAGGCGTACGCGCCGATCGCCCAGCTGGTCCGCGACAAGATCCTGGAGATCGGGTACGACTCGTCGAAGAAGGGCTTCGACGGCGCGTCCTGCGGCGTCTCGGTCTCCATCGGCGCGCAGTCCCCGGACATCGCGCAGGGCGTCGACACCGCGTACGAGAAGCGGGTCGAGGGCGATGAGGACGAGCTCGACAAGCAGGGCGCCGGCGACCAGGGCCTGATGTTCGGCTACGCGTGCGACGAGACGCCCGAGCTGATGCCGCTCCCGATCCACCTGGCGCACCGCCTCTCGCGCCGGCTGTCCGAGGTGCGCAAGAACGGGACCATCCCCTACCTGCGCCCCGACGGCAAGACCCAGGTCACCATCGAGTACGACGGCGACAAGGCCGTCCGCCTCGACACCGTCGTTGTCTCCTCGCAGCACGCGAGCGACATCGACCTGGACTCGCTGCTCGCCCCGGACATCCGCGAGTTCGTCGTCGAGCACGTGCTCAAGCAGCTCGTCGAGGACGGCATCAAGCTGGACACCGACGGCTACCGACTGCTGGTCAACCCGACCGGCCGCTTCGAGATCGGCGGCCCGATGGGCGACGCCGGTCTGACCGGCCGCAAGATCATCATCGACACGTACGGCGGCATGGCCCGCCACGGCGGCGGCGCCTTCTCGGGCAAGGACCCGTCCAAGGTCGACCGCTCCGCGGCGTACGCGATGCGCTGGGTGGCGAAGAACGTCGTCGCCGCCGGCCTCGCGGCCCGCTGCGAGGTCCAGGTCGCGTACGCGATCGGCAAGGCCGAGCCGGTCGGTCTCTTCGTCGAGACCTTCGGCACCGCCACGGTCGACACGGACAAGATCGAGACCGCCATCGCCGAGGTGTTCGACCTCCGCCCGGCCGCGATCATCCGCGACCTCGACCTGCTCCGCCCGATCTACGCCCAGACCGCCGCGTACGGCCACTTCGGCCGCGAGCTCCCCGACTTCACCTGGGAGCGCACGGACCGCGTGGACGCGCTGCGCAAGGCCGCGGGCCTGTAACCGACCCGGCTTCCCGACGGCCCCGGACCACCGCGGTCCGGGGCCGTGGTGCGTCCGGGCCCGGCCACTGTCAGTGCCGTCTGGTAGGAATTTGGCTGTGAGCAGCGAGAACGAGAAGCCGGGTGGGGGCGCCGAGGGGGGCGGGGCGGAGCAGCTCGCGCTCATTCGGGAGACCGTGCGCAAGGCCAAGGTGCCCAAGGCCAAGCCGCGGACCTGGCGCGGGGCCGCCCTTGCCAAGGGGCTGCCCGTGGCGCGGGTCGTGGTGGACAAGGGCGGTGTCCACCTCGACCGGTTCTTCGACTACGCGGTCCCGGAGGAGCTGGACGCGGACGCGCAGCCGGGGGTGCGGGTGCGGGTGCGGTTCGGGGCCGGGGCGCGCCATGTGCGGGACGGGCGCCGCGAGGGCGGCGGGCTGATCGACGGGTTCGTGGTCGAGCGCCTCGCCGAGTCCGACTACTCGGGGCCGCTCGCCGCGCTGGCCAGTGTCGTCTCGCCGGAGCGGGTGCTCAGCCCCGAGATGCTGGCCCTGGCCCGGGCGGTCGCCGACCGGTACGCGGGCAGCCTGGCGGACGTGCTGCAGCTCGCGGTGCCGCCGAGGAACGGAAGGGCCGAGGCGAAGCCTTCGCCCGAGCCGCCGGAAGCACCGCCGGTGCCGGACGCGGGGACCTGGGTGCGGTACGGGAACGGGGGCGCCTTCCTGCGCGCGCTGGCCGCGGGCGGGGCGCCGCGCGCGGTGTGGACCGCGCTGCCCGGGGCGTCCTGGGCCGACGAGATCGCCCGGGCCGTCGCGGCCACGCTCGCGGGCGGCCGCGGCGCGCTGGTCGTGGTGCCCGACGGGCGCAGCGCCGGGCGGGTCGACGCCGCGCTCACGGCGCTGCTCGGAGAGGGGCGGCATGCGCTGCTGACCGCCGAGTCCGGCCCGGAGAAGCGGTACCGGCAGTGGCTGGCGGTGCGGCGGGGCTCGGTGCGGGCCGTGGTCGGGACCCGGGCCGCGATGTTCGCCCCGGTCGAGAAGCTCGGCCTGGTGGTCGTCTGGGAGGACGGCGACTCCAGCCACAGCGACGACCACGCGCCCTTCCCGCACGTCCGCGAGGTCCTGGAACTGCGCGCCACCCACGACAAGTGCGCGTTCCTGCTGGGCAGTACGAGTTGTACGGTCGAGGCCGCGCAACTCGTCGAGAGCGGCTGGGCGGCGCCGCTGGTGGCCGACCGGGGCACCGTACGGGCGGCCGCGCCGCTGGTGCGCACCGTCGGGGACGGCGAGCTGGCCCGGGACGAGGCGGCGCGCGCCGCCCGGCTGCCCAGCCTCGCCTGGCAGGTCGTCCGGGACGGGCTGAAGAGTGGCCCTGTCCTGGTCCAGGTGCCCCGGCGGGGCTATGTACCCCGGCTGTCCTGCGAGCGGTGCCGGACGCCCGCGCGCTGCCGGCACTGCGCCGGGCCCCTGGAGGCGCCGGACGAGCGGGACCTGCGGTGCGGGTGGTGCGGGCGGGGTGAGCCGGAGTGGCGCTGCGCGGAGTGCGGCGGTGTACGGCTGAGGGCGCGCGTCGTCGGAGCGCGCCGAACCGCCGAGGAGCTCGGCCGGGCGTTCCCAGCGGTGCCGGTACGGACCTCCGGGCGCGACCACGTGCTGGACAGCGTGCCCGGGCGCCCCGCGCTCGTCGTCTCCACGCCGGGCGCCGAGCCGGTCGCCGAGGGCGGTTACGCGGCGGCGCTGCTCCTCGACGGCTGGGCGATGCTCGGGCGGCCCGATCTGCGCGCCGGGGAGGAGGCGCTGCGGCGCTGGATCGACGCGGCCTCGCTGGTGCGCGGCCAGGACGAGGGCGGCACGGTGGTGGTGGTCGCCGAGCCGACCCTGCGGCCGGTCCAGGCCCTGGTCCGCTGGGACCCGGTCGGCCACGCCCTGCGCGAGCTGTCCGAGCGGGCCGAGCTGGGCTTCCCGCCGGTCTCCCGGATGGCCGAGGTCCTGGGCCGCGCGGAGGCGGTCGAGGCGTTCCTGGCGAGCGCTCAGCTGCCGCCCGACGCACAGGTGCTCGGCCCGGTCCCGATGCGGCCGAGCGATCCGGGCCGGGCCCGGCGCCCCGGCGACCCCCCGGTGGGGGAGACCTGGGAGCGGGCCCTGCTCCGGGTGCCCCCCGGCAGCGGCTCGGCCCTGGCCGCCGCGCTGAAGACCGCTCAGGCCGTACGGCTGGCGCGCGGGGGCGGGGACCCGGTGCGGATCAGGGTGGACCCGCCGGACATCGGCTGAGGGGCTGCGCCGTCGGCCCAGTGCGTGAGCGGGGCGCGTGGGCGGGCTGCTGGGGGGCGGCGGCCCGGCCCCGTACCCGGCGCTTCCCGTACCCGGCCCGCTTCCCGTACCCGGCCCGCTCCCCCTACCCCGCGCTTCCCGTACCTGGCGCTTCCCGTACCTGGCGCTTCCCGTACCTGGCGCTTCCCGTACCTGGCGCTTCCCGTACCCGGTGCTCCCCGCACCCGGGGCGCTTCCCGTACCCGGTGCTCCCCGTACCCGGTGCTCCCCGCACCCGGGGTGCTCCCCGCACCCGGGGTGCTCCCCGCACCCGGGGTGCTCCCCGCACCCGGGGTGCTCCCCGCACCCGGGGTGCCCAGCCCCGTAACGCCCGGGGCCCCAGCCCCGTAACATCGCGGCGTCCTCCGCCCCGTACGCCCTCCGGAGCCGTGCGGACATGTGCCCTCGGCGCGCATTCAGATGCGACGAGGGCACGAGAAGATCAAAGGGGCGCGGTCAACCGTTGCGCGGGCCCGGGAACGCCGTCGTGCGGGCCTCCTCGCGCAGCGACTGCGTGGTCGCCGTCGGCTGGGGCGGCATCGAGCGCGCGGCCGGCACCGCGGGGATCCCGGCGGGGACCGGCAGGGTGCGCGTCACGGTCGCCTCGGCCGGGAGCTCCGCCTCGGCGGTCTGCGCGGCGGCCCGGCGCGCCCCGTAACGCCGGTGCACCGCCTGCTTGGTGACCCCCAGCGCCGAACCCACCGCGTCCCACGAGAAGCCCAGGGAGCGGTCGAAGTCCACCGCCGCCGTCACCAGGGTCTCGACGCTGTCCCGCAGCTCCTGGGCGAGCCGGACGGTGGGGGCGGGGGCCCTGCCGTAGACGACGAAGCCCGTGGACGGGCCGGAGCGGCGCGGACGGTAGACGTTGCCGAGCTGGGCGGTGAGGGTGCGCAGCGCGTCCACCTGCCGGCGGACCCGCTCGATGTCCCGCACCAACAGGTGCAGACTGGCCCGTGCCTGGGCGTCGTGGGTTGCGTGGTCGGCCATGAACAAGCCTCTCGAACCGGCGTTGTTGAAAAGGGATCGGGCCGCGCGCGCGGCCCGTTTCGGTCAATCTCTTTTGACCAACGCGCCACCTGGTGTTGTGGTCACGCTGCGGGGGCGTATGGGGATATGCAGAGGGCGCGCGCGGCCGCGTACGCCCCTGCCCCGTGGCGCGTGCGAAACGCCCCGGCGGGACACTGGCGGCACGGCCGGGACACCCAACCGACCGGCCGGGACACCCAATAGACTGGGCGTCGCTCTCTACAATGCGAGGTACCCCCCAGTGAAGCTCGTCTTCGCAGGCACCCCCGAGGTCGCCGTTCCCGCCCTGGACGCCCTGATCGCCTCCGGCCGCCACGAGGTCGCCGCAGTGGTGACCCGGCCCGACGCGCCCGCCGGACGTGGCCGTCGGCTGGTGGCCAGCCCCGTCGCCCAGCGCGCCGAGGAGGCCGGCATCGAGGTGCTGAAGCCGGTGAAGCCGCGCGACGAGGACTTCCTGGCGCGGCTGCGCGAGATCGCCCCCGACTGCTGCCCCGTCGTCGCCTACGGGGCGCTGCTGCCGCAGGTGGCGCTCGACATCCCGTCCCACGGCTGGGTGAACCTGCACTTCTCGCTGCTCCCCGCCTGGCGCGGCGCGGCCCCGGTCCAGCACGCGCTGATGGCGGGCGACGAGATCACCGGCGCCTCCACGTTCCTGATCGAGCGAGGGCTCGACTCCGGTCCGCTGTACGGGACGGTGACCGAGGTCGTCCGCCCCACCGACACCAGCGGCGACCTGCTGACCCGGCTCGCGTTCGCCGGTTCCGGGCTGCTCGCCGCGACGATGGACGGCATCGAGGACGGCTCCCTCAAGGCCGTTCCGCAGCCCGCCGACGGGATCACCCTCGCCCCGAAGATCACCGTCGAGGACGCGCAGATCGACTGGTCCGCCCCGGCGCTCCGGGTCGACCGCGTCGTGCGCGGCTGCACCCCGGCCCCGGGTGCCTGGACGGTCTTCCGCGGCGAGCGGCTCAAGCTCGTCCAGGCGGTGCCGGTCCCGGACCGTACGGACCTGGCGCCGGGCGAGCTGTCCGCCGGCAAGAACAACGTGTACGTCGGCACCGGCTCGCACGCCGTCGAGCTGCTCTGGGTCCAGCCCCAGGGCAAGAAGCCGATGAAGGGCGCGGACTGGGCGCGGGGCGTACGCATCGCTGCGGACGAGCGCGTCGGCTGACCCGGGGCTCGGCCGCGCGGGCCGACCCGGGTGGGGGCGCGCGGCGAACAGTCGTACGCTGGTCGGGTTCGCACCATCTGACCAGCGGAGCACCTTTCACGTGAACGATCAGCCGCACAGCCGTCCCCGGAACAGCGACGGCAAGGGCGGTGGCAAGCCGTACCGCCGCCCCAAGAAGGACCCCGTCCGCATCCTCGCCTTCGAGGCGCTGCGCGCCGTCGACGAGCGGGACGCGTACGCCAACCTCGTACTGCCGCCGCTGCTGCGCAAGGCCCGCGAGGGCGGGAACTTCGACAGCCGCGACGCGGCGCTCGCCACCGAGCTCGTCTACGGCACACTGCGCCGCCAGGGCACCTACGACGCGATCATCGCGGCCTGCATCGACCGGCCGCTGCGCGAGGTGGACCCGCCGGTCCTCGACGTGCTCGCGCTCGGCGCGCACCAGCTGCTCGGGACCCGGATCCCGAGCCACGCGGCGGTCTCCGCCAGCGTCGAGCTCGCCCGCGTGGTGCTCGGCGACGGCCGGGCCAGGTTCGTCAACGCCGTGCTGCGCAAGATCGCGGCGGACGACCTGGACGGCTGGCTGGCGAAGGTCGCACCCCCGTACGACGACGACGCCGAGGACCATCTCGCGATCGTGCATTCGCACCCGCGATGGGTCGTCTCGGCGCTCTGGGACGCCCTGGGCGGCGGCCGTGCGGGCATCGAGGACCTCCTGGAGGCCGACAACGAGCGGCCCGAGGTGACCCTCGTCGCCCGCCCCGGCCGGTCCACCACCGACGAGCTCATGGACGCGCTCGGCGAGGAAAGCGCGCTGCCCGGCCGCTGGTCGCCCTATGCCGTACGGATGGCCGAGGGCGGCGAGCCGGGCGCGCTCGACGCCGTGAAGGACGGCCGGGCCGGTGTGCAGGACGAGGGCAGCCAGCTGGTGGCCATCGCACTCGCGAACGCTCCGATCGAGGGACGGGACGAGCGCTGGCTGGACGGGTGCGCGGGCCCCGGCGGCAAGGCGGCGCTGCTCGCCGCGCTCGCCGCCGAGCGCGGAGCCGCCCTGCTCGCCTCCGAGAAGCAGCCCCACCGGGCCCGCCTGGTGGAGCGGGCGCTCGCCGGCAACCCCGGCCCGTACCAGGTGATCGCCGCCGACGGCACCCGGCCGCCGTGGCGGGAGGGCTCCTTCGACCGGGTCCTGATGGACGTGCCGTGCTCCGGGCTCGGCGCGCTGCGCCGCCGTCCCGAGGCCCGGTGGCGCCGCCGTCCCGAGGACCTGGAGGGCTTCGCACCGCTCCAGCGCGGGCTGCTGCGCGAGGCGCTCTCGGCGGTCCGGGTGGGCGGCGTGGTCGGTTACGCGACCTGCTCGCCGCACCTCGCCGAGACGCGGATCGTGGTGGAGGACGTGCTCAAGGGCCGGGGCGGGGCTCCCGTCGAGGCCGAGTGGATCGACGTACGGCCGCTGATGACGGGCGTCGCGGGCCTGGGCGAGGGCCCCGACGTACAGCTGTGGCCGCATCTGCACGGGACGGACGCGATGTATCTGGCGCTGCTGCGGCGCACGGCGTGAGAGAAGGGCCCGGAGCGTCGGCTCCGGGCCCTTTCCGGCTAGTCGGGGGCGTCCCCGCGGCCATGTCCGGCCCCCGCCGGTACCGCCGCCGGGCCCTCCTCCGGGTCCCGCGACAGCTGGTGCGGCCACCACACCCGCCGCCCCACGTCCAGGAACAGCGACGTCACCAGGATGGAGCGGACGATGAGGGTGTCGAGCAGGACGCCCAGCGCCACCGCGAAGCCGATCTCGGCGAACCCCACCATCGGCAGGGTGCCGAGCACCGCGAAGGTGCCCGCCAGGACGAGGCCCGCCGAGGTGATCACCGCGCCGGTGGCGGCGAGGCCGGTCACGACACCCCGGCGGGTGCCCTGGCGGGCCGCCTCCTCGCGGATGCGGGTGGACAGGAAGATGTTGTAGTCGATGCCCAGCGCCACCAGGAAGACGAAGACGAAGAGCGGGAAGTCGGTGGACTCGCCCGCGTAGGCGAAGAGATGGCGGAAGGCGAGCGCGCTGATGCCGAGCGCCGCCGCGAACGACAGCACGACCGTCGCGATCAGCAGCAGCGGCGCGACCAGCGCCCGCAGCAGGATGCCCAGGACGCACAGCACCACCAGCAGCACCAGCGGGATGACCAGCTTGTTGTCGTGCGTGGTGGCCTTCTCCATGTCCAGGACCGCGGCCGTGCCGCCGCCCACCCGGGCCTGGGCGCCGGGCACCGCGTGGACCGCGTCCCGCACCCGCTCCACGGTCGCGTGCGCGGCGTCGCTGTCCGGGCTCGCGGTCATCGTGGCTTCGAGCAGGACCTCGCCGTCGTGCTCGGCCGCGGTACCCGGTGGCACCGCGATCGACGCGGGCACCACGCCGCCGGTGGCCGCGACGGCCCGGCGCACCTCCGCCGCCCTGTCCGCCGCCGTGATGATCACCAGGGGATCGCCGCTGCCCGCCGGGAAGTGCTTCGCCTGCACCTCCGCGCCCACGATCGAGTCCGGTCTGCCGGTGAACGAGTCCGCGTTGCTCAGGCCGTTCGCCTTCAGCTGGAGCAGGCCGAGCGAGCACGCCGCGAGTATTGCGGCCGTCGTCACCCAGACCGTACGGGGACGGGTGGCGATGCGCCGGCCGGTGTGGGCCCAGACCCCGCGCGCGGTCGGGTCGGGGGAGCCGAACACGGGCTGGACCGGCCAGAAGATCCAGCGGCCGAAGATCACCAGGAGCGCCGGGAACAGCGTGAGCATGGCGAGCAGCGCGACCGCGACGCCGATGGCCGCGACCGGGCCGAGGCCCTTGGTGGAGTTCATCTCGGCCACCATCAGGACCAGCATGCCGAGGACGACCGTGGCGCCGCTGGCGAGGACCGCGGGCCCGGCCCGGTGCAGGGCGAGCGCCATCGCCTCGTGGCGGTCCTCGTGGCGGCGCAGCTCCTCGCGGTAGCGGGATACGAGCAGCAGCGCGTAGTCGGTGCCCGCGCCGAAGACCAGCACGGTGAGGATGCCCGCGCTCTGGCCGTTGACGGTCAGGCCCGCGTGCCGGGCCAGCAGATAGATCAGCGCCTGCGCGGCGGAGAGCGCCCAGACCACGGAGATCACCGGCACCAGGATCAGCGTGGGACTGCGGTACGTGATCAGGAGCATCACCACGACCACCGCGAGCGCCGAGAAGAGCAGGGTCGAGTCGATGCCGGAGAATGCCTTGGCGAAGTCGGCCGAGGTGCCGCCCGGGCCGGCGATGTGCACCTGGAGGCCGCTGTCGCTGGTGCCCGACTGGTCGCGCAGCCGGTCGGCGGCGTCCGCGATGTGGTTCCAGCCGTTCTTGTCCATCTTGATCGGCACGAGGATCTGCGCGGCGGTGGCGCCGGAGTCGAACTGCGGGCCCTGGACGCGGGCGCCCTGGATCCCGTCCGCGCTCATCCCGCGTATCGCCGTCGCGTCGGCGCCGATCTTCTGCTTGTCGGCGAAGGTGAGGCCGCCGTCGCGCGCGTAGACGACGACCGCCGGGATCTCCTCCGGCCTGAACGCCTTGGCGGAGTTGAAGACTTGGGTGGACTCGGCGCTGCCGGGCAGCCACGAGGTGGCGTCGTTGTCCTGGGCGTCGGTGAGCTTCTGGGCGAGCGGGAAGGCGACCGCGACCACGATCAGCCAGAGGACGAGCACCAGCCATTTGGTGCGGCGTCCGCAGACGAGCCACGCGACTCCGCGGGGGCCGGGGCCCTGCCCGGTCGCCGCGGGAGGTTCTTCGCTCTGGTCAGGGTGAGTGCGCGCGTCGGACATCACGTCCCCCATGGGCCCGCGGACGGCGCGGGATGCCGCTTCCGAAATGGCCTGAAACCTCAGGATTACACGGAGTTTCCCGGTCCGGCGAGTCGTAGGAGAGACGTAGGTCTCGTGTCCCGGGGGCCCCGAATCCGTACCGTGGCAGGCAAGTGGGGCGAGGCATGGCAGGCTTGGGGCATGGCTCAGATCAACCCCAGCATTCTCTCCGCCGACTTCGCGCGGCTCGCCGAAGAGGCCAAGGCCGTCGAGGGCGCCGACTGGCTGCACGTGGACGTCATGGACAACCACTTCGTGCCGAACCTCACGCTCGGCGTGCCGATCGTGGAATCCCTGCGCCGGGCGACGGAGACCCCGCTGGACTGCCATCTGATGATCGAGGACCCGGATCGATGGGCCCCGCAGTACGTCGAGGCGGGGGCCGGATCGGTCACCTTCCACGCGGAGGCCGCCGCCGCCCCGGTGCGGCTCGCGCGCGAGATCCGGGCCAAGGGGGCGCGGGCGTCCATGGCGCTCAGGCCCGCGACGCCCATCGAGCCGTACGAGGACCTGCTGCCCGAGCTGGACATGCTGCTCATCATGACCGTGGAGCCGGGCTTCGGCGGCCAGCCGTTCCTGGACGTGATGCTGCCGAAGATCCGCCGCACCCGGGAACTGATCTCCAAGCACGGCCTCGAACTGTGGCTCCAGGTGGACGGCGGGGTCTCCGCGACGACCATCGAGCGGTGCGCGGAGGCGGGCGCGGACGTTTTCGTGGCCGGGTCGGCCGTATACGGAGCCAACGACCCCGCCGACGCGGTGCGTACCCTGCGCTCCATGGCGGAACGGAGCACGGCGAGCGCCCCATGGGCATGCGGCCACTGAGCCACGGCTCGGTGAACGCGGCCCTACGGGGCTGATCAAGGACCGTTGGATCTGACAGGATGAACAGCGAGTCCAGAGTGTGAACAGCAGTGAGGAGATCGCGGTGTCTGCAATGTCGGCGGGTCGGTCAGCCCTGCGGATGGGACCCGCGGAGCTGGTGCAGGCGGCGGCCATGGCCCGCCGCTTCTATCTGGAGGGCAAGTCCAAGATCCAGATCGCCGAGGAGTTCGGCGTCAGCCGCTTCAAGGTGGCCCGGGTCCTGGAGACCGCCCTTGAGCGCGACCTGGTGCGGATCGAGATCCGCGTCCCGGCGGAGCTGGACGCGGAGCGCTCGGACGCGCTGCGCGCCCGGTACGGGCTGCGGCACGCCGTCGTCGTCGAGTCCCCGGAGGCCGGCGAGGACGAGTCGTCGCCCGACCCGGAGAACCTGGGCGAGGTCGCCGCGGACCTGCTCGGCGAGCTGGTCAGCGAGGGCGACGTCCTCGGCCTGGCCTGGGGCCGGTCCACCATCCACATGGCCGCGGCCCTCGACCGGCTGCCGCCGTGCACGGTCGTGCAGCTCACCGGGGTGTACGACGCGGGCACGGCCGAGCGCGGCTCGGTGGAGGCCGTACGGCGCGCCGCCCAGGTCTCCGGCGGTGACGCGCACCCCATCTACGCGCCGATGCTGCTGCCGGACGCAGCCACCGCGGCCGCGCTGCGCAACCAGACCGGGATCGCGCGGGCCTTCGAGTACTTCGACAAGGTGACGGTGGCGGCGGTCTCCATCGGCTCGTGGGAGCCGGGCATCTCCACGGTGCACGACATGCTGACCGACGAGGAGCGGGCGCACTACGCCTCGCTCGGCGTCGCGGCCGAGATGTCCGCGCACCTCTTCGACGCGGACGGCCGACGGGTCGGCCGGGACCTCGGGGAGCGGTGCATCACCGTCGAGGCGGACCGGCTGCGGCGGATTCCGGAGGTCGTGGCGATCGCCGGGGGGCAGCGGAAGGCTTCCGCGATCGATGCGGTGCTGCGCTCGGGCCTCGTCACCAGTCTGGTGACGGACACCGCCGCGGCGGACTTCCTGCTGCACGAGACCGGTGCGCAGCCCCGGCCCGCGCTGGACCGGGCCGACCCCGACGGGGACTGAGCCCCCTTTCGGTGTCGGCCCGTCTGCCGGCTTCGCCATGGATGTGCGGGGCTCCCGGCCCCCTCAGGGGCGCGGGGAACTGCGCGACCAGCCCCAACGGTCCGCAGCCGAACGGGACCGCCTGGCTAAGGGGACCCGTAGATCCGCTCCGCGTTCTGGCGGGACAGCAGATCCGCCACCCTGTACGCGTCCGCGTGAGCCCACGCGCCCGACGCCGTCCAGGTTTCCAGCAGCTCGTCCAGGCCCTCCCTGAAGAGGCGGGCCCCCACCACGTACAGCTCGGGCAGGCCGTAGGCGTCGGTGGAGAAGAGGAGCTTGCCGAACGGGGTGAGCTCCAGCATCTCGGCCAGTACGGCACCCGCCCGGGCGCCCGTGTGGCTGAGGGTGAGCCCCATGTCCGCGTACACATGCGGGTACACATGGGCGAGGTAGGCGGCGTTGCGGTGGTACGGGTAGCCGTGCAGCAGGATCAGCGGGGTGCCCGAGCGGCGCGTGGCCCGGATGAAGTCGGTCAGGAGCAGCGGGTCGCAGCGGTGCAGCCGTAGGTCCGGGTCGCCGAAACCGGTGTGCAGCTGGAGCGGGAGCCGGGTGGCCACCGCCGACCACAGCAGATGGCGCAGCAGGACCGGATCCTTGAGACGGTCGTCCTTCGGCCGTTTTTTCAGCCAATTCGCCGCCGCGTCACGCACCTCGTGGAGCGCGGGCGGCTCGGGGGCGAGGTCGAGCCCGTACCGGTAGGCGGCCACCGACTTGAAGCCCACGGCGGTGGTCGCCGCCGAGCGGATCCCCGCCGCCAACTCCGCCAGGAACGCGTCCGCGTCCCGGGTCGTGCCGGCGGCGAGCTCCGCCAGCCGCTCCAGGCGCACGATCTCGTGGACGGGGGCGCCGCTCAGCTCGGCGAGCTCGTCGGGCCCCGTGATGTCTCCGGGGAGCCCGGTGTCCATGACGTACGCGCCGATGCCGCTGCCCCGCAGCAGCAGCCGGGTCGCCTCGCGGGCGCCGAGCTCGTGGCGCCGGGCCAGATAGCGCTCCGGCGCGCAGTGCGGCTCCAGGCCTAGCAGCGGCGGGCACCAGCGGCGTACCGCGAAGCCGAGCTGGGTGTCGAAGAAGCTGGTCCCGGGCGCGGCGGGCCCGTCGGCCTCGGTCAGGAACGCCTCGAAGGCGGCCGGGCCGGGGTCGGTGCGCAGCACGCCGTGGCAGTGGTGGTCGAGCAGGGTGCCCGGGGGTGCCTCGACCGCCGCGTTCCCGGGCGCGCCCGTCGCCGCCCCCTCCCGTCCCGTCACCTCAGTACCTTCCCCGCGTCGCGTCCGCGATCTCCTGCGCGGACTTGCCCTCGAACAGGGCCGACTCCGCCTTGCGGACCGCCGCGAACGCCTCGAAGAGCGGGTCGCCCATCGCCTCGCGCAGGACCTCGGAGGCGGTGAAGTGGCGCAGCGCCTCGGGCAGGGAGGCGGGGAGCCGGGGGTGGCCGCCGACCACCGCCGGGTCGCCCGCGACCGGGTCGGGCAGCATCGCCTTGGCGTCGAGGCCCGCCAGACCGGCCGCGATCACCGCGCCCACCGCCAGATACGGATTGGCGGCCGGGTCGAAGCACTTGACCTCGGCGTTGGCGGTGTCCGGGTCGTCGGGTGTGCCGGCGATGAAGCGGAGGGCGGCCTCCCGGTTCTCCAGCCCCCAGCACTGGAACGCGCCGGCCCAGCGGGAAGGTTCCAGGCGGAGGTAGCTGGCGGGGGAGGGGGCGCCGACGGCGAGGAGGGCGGGCAGGGCCGCCAGGACGCCCGCGAGGAACGACTCGCCGTCGGCCGTCATGGCGAACCGGCCGTCCCCGCCGCCGCACAGGTTCCGGTCGTCCTGCCAGAGGCTGAGGTGGAGGTGGGCGCCGTTGCCGACGCCGCCCGCCGTGACGACCGGGCCGAAGAACGGGGTGAGCCCGTGCCGTACCGAGACCGCGCGGATCGTCTCGCGCACCAGCACCGCCAGATCAGCCGCCCCTACCGGATCGGTGGGGGCCACCGACACCTCGAACTGGCCCTCGGTGTACTCGGGGTGGATCTGGAGCACATCCACGTCCTGCTCCAGGAGTGCGCCGAGCACATCACCCACATACGCGGACCGCTCCACGATGCGCGCCATCCCGTACGCCGGGCCTTCGAGGGAGGGCGAGACCGTCCACTCCGTCTCGAAGCCCATCCGCAGCGAGAGGCCCCGCTCGGCGGCCCGGCGCGTCATCCGCCGGGCGAACAGCCGCTGGCAGCCCGGGTGTTCACCGCCCTGCTGGTCGTAGCGGTCGACCGGGGCCCACGCCCAGCCCGGCTGCCCGGCGAGCACGGTCAGCCGGTCCAGATCGGGGAAGAGCCGCAGATCGCCGTCCGGGCCGCCGCTGTAGCGGCTGGAGGTGGCCGAGTCGTCCACCAGGAAGGCGTCGAAGCACGGCGACATGCCGACCCCGCGCTCCACGGCCGAGGGCAGGCGACCCGCGGGCACCGCCTTCACACGGGCGATGCCCGCGTTGTCGACCGAGGTCAGCGCCACCGCGCGCACCCCCTCGGCGGCGAGTCGCGCCGCCTCCTGCCGGGCCCGCTGTACCCGCTCCCGCACCTGCTCCGACCGCACTTGTTCAGTCCCTCCCGCCGCCCAGTGCCTTCACCGTGGCGACCGTGTCCGCCTCCGAGGCGCTCTTGTCCTCGCGGTAGCGCACTACCCGCGCGAACCTCAGTGTCACCCCCTCCGGGTAGCGCGACGATCTCTGCACCCCGTCGAAGGCGATCTCTACGACGAGTTCCGGCCGCACCCGCACCCCCCACGGCTCCTCGGCCACCGCCAGTGCCCGCAGCCGCCCGGTCTGCCAGGCGAGCAGCGCGTCGGTGAGCCCCTTGAAGGTCTTGCCCAGCATGGCGAACGAGCCGTCCGGGCGGCGGGCGCCGAGGTGCAGATTGGAGAGCGTGCCGGTGCGCCGGCCGTGACCCCACTCGGCCGCGAGCACCACCAGGTCGAGGGTGTGCACCGGCTTGACCTTGAGCCAGGAGGCGCCCCTGCGGCCCGCGCTGTACGCCGAATCCAGCGACTTCACCACCACGCCCTCGTGGCCGCGTTCCAGCGTCAGGGCCGCGAACTCCCGTGCCACCGCGCGCTGTTCGGGATCGTCCGGATCCTCCACCGTCACCCGCCGCACCCGGCGCGGCTCGGGCGCCACCCGGACGAGCTCGGCGCTCCGCTCCCGTACGGACAGGTCCAGCAGATCGCGGCCGTCCACCGAGAGCAGATCGAAAAAGACCGGAAACAGCGGCAACCGGTCCCGTGCGCCGGCCACATCCAGCCGTGAGCCGACCCGGCCCGCGATGTCCTGGAACTGCCGGGGCCGCCCCTCCCGGTCGAGCGCGATGACCTCGCCGTCGAGGATCGCCCGCTCGGCCGTCAACTCCCGGGCCGCGGCCACCACTTCGGGCAGCCGTCCGGTGATCTCGTCGAGCGTACGGGTGAAGACCCGCACCTCGTCGCCGTCGCGGTGCACCTGTACCCGGATTCCGTCGAGCTTCTCCTCCACCGCGCACGGGCCCAGCCGGTCGAGCGCCTCGTCCACGTCCTTGGCGGTGTGCGCCAGCATCGGCAGTACGGGCCGGCCCACGTCCAGCCGGAACGCGGCCAGCGCCCCGGTGCCGCCGCCCAGGAGCGCTGCGGCCACCGTCCCCAGCGAGCCGCCGAGCATCACCGCGCGCCGCACGTCCGCCGCCGGGGCGCCGGCCGCCTCGGCGAGCCCCTCCACGGCGGCCGCGTCGAGCGCGCCCTGGCGGACCTCGCCGGTGATCAGGCCGAGGAGGAAGCGCTGCTCCTCCTCGGTGGCGGCGGCCATCAGCTCCCCGGCCAGCCGTTTGCGCTCGCCCTGCGCGCCCTTGCCCGACAGGGCGGAGATCCGGTCGAGCGCCGCGTCGACCTCCTGGACCGTCAGGGCCGGGCTGGCGGCGGGCGGCGGGCGGTCCTTGAGCGTGCTCCAGCCGAGCCCCGTGCGGCGCTGCGGCAGCCGTCCCGCGAGATAGGTGACCACCAGCGGGGCCTCGTCCGGCGCGGTCTCGCGGAACAACGCGGCGAGCAGGGCGGACTTCTCCGTACGGGAGGAGGTCGCCGTGATCTCCCGGGAGGTGGTGGCCACATCGGCGAGGAGCATGGCCCCATCGTCACCCGGCCCGTTCGCGTCCGCAGGCTCTGGATGGCAGCATCGGCCCATGCTCACCAGGTCCGCCCGAACGACCGTCGCCGTCCTGCTCGCGTGCCTGGCGCTCCTGCTCACGGGGTGCGGGGGCGGGTCGAAGAAGGACGCCGAGCCGTCCGGGGCCACCGCCTCCGGCGCCGCCACACCAGACTGGGCGAAGGGCCGGGCCGCGGTCCGCGCCTCCCAGCTGCCGCCGGAGGCGCAGCAGACCCTGAAGCTGATCGACCAGGGCGGCCCGTTCCCGTACGCCAAGGACGGCACGGTCTTCGGGAACTTCGAGAAGGCCCTGCCGCAGCAGAAGCGCGGCTACTACCACGAGTACACGGTCAACACCCCGAAGTCGCGCGACCGCGGCGCCAGGCGTCTGGTCGCCGGGCAGAGCGGCGAGGTCTACTACACCGGCGACCACTACAAGACGTTCAAGGCGGTGCTGCGATGACGGCCGACCCGTTCGACGCCGTACGGGCCACCGGCTGGCAGGTCGACGTGCTCGACCTCGCCGGGGTCACCGACAAGGCCGGTTTCATGGACCGCTGCGCCCGCGCACTGCGCCTGCCGGAGTGGTTCGGCCGCAACTGGGACGCCCTCGCCGACTGCCTCGGCGACCCCGACTGGGGCCCGGCCGATCCCGGCCGACTGATCGTGGTGCGGCGCTGGCAGGGCTACGCGGCGGCGCGCCCCGACGAGTGGGAGACCGCGCGGGACGTGCTGGACGAGGCGTCGGTCAGCGGTGACGGCGCCGCCCTCGCCGTGGTGCTCGCGCTGGGCGCCTTCGTGTGATCCCACCAGGGGGGCGTCCAACCCCTGGATGATCGGCCCGGGCGGCGCAATCACCCGAACATGGGACAATGAAGTACGTGCGTTTAGCCCCGGCTGAAATGCCTGGGGTCACTCCGATCGACTGGGATGTTCTGCACGTGCGTTTCCTCAATGACATCAAGCCGCCGTACGACCTGACGTACGACGATGTGTTCATGGTCCCCAGCCGCTCCGCGGTGGGCTCCCGCCAGGGCGTCGACCTGACCTCGCCCGACGGCTCGGGCACCACGATCCCGCTCGTCGTCGCCAACATGACGGCGATCGCGGGCCGGCGGATGGCCGAGACCGTGGCGCGCCGCGGCGGCATCGTCGTCATCCCGCAGGACATTCCGATCGAGGTCGTCACCGACGTCATCACCTGGGTCAAGACGCGTCACCACGTGCTCGACACCCCGATCGTCCTCGCCCCGGGCCAGACCGTCGCCGACGCGCTCGCGCTGCTGCCCAAGCGCGCCCACAACGCCGGTGTCGTCGTCGACTCCGAAGGGCGCCCGGTCGGTGTCGTCACCGACGAGGACCTGACCGGCGTCGACCGCTTCACGCAGCTCTCCGAGGTCATGTCCAAGGACCTGCTGCTGCTCGACGCGGACATCGACCCGGGCGAGGCGTTCACCAGGCTCGACAACGCCAACCGCCGCTACGCCCCGGCCGTGGACAAGGACGGCCGGCTGGCCGGCATCCTGACCCGCAAGGGCGCCCTGCGCGCGACCCTGTACACCCCGGCGACCGACGCCGGCGGCAAGCTGCGCATCGCCGCCGCCGTCGGCATCAACGGCGACATCGCGGGCAAGGCCAAGCAGCTCCTCGACGCCGGTGCGGACACGATCGTCGTGGACACCGCGCACGGCCACCAGGAGTCGATGATCGCCGCGGTCAAGGCCGTCCGCGGCCTCGACCCGCAGGTCCCGATCGTCGCGGGCAACATCGTCGCCGCCGAGGGCGTGCGCGACCTCATCGAGGCCGGCGCCGACATCATCAAGGTCGGTGTGGGCCCCGGCGCCATGTGCACCACCCGGATGATGACGGGCGTGGGCCGCCCGCAGTTCTCCGCCGTCCTGGAGTGCGCCGCCGAGGCGAAGAAGTTCGGCAAGCACGTCTGGGCCGACGGTGGTGTGCGCCACCCGCGCGACGTCGCCATGGCGCTCGCCGCCGGTGCCTCCAACGTCATGATCGGCTCCTGGTTCGCCGGTACGTACGAGTCCCCGGGCGACCTCCAGCAGACCGCCGACGGGCGTCTGTACAAGGAGTCGTTCGGCATGGCCTCGGCCCGCGCCGTCCGCAACCGCACGAGCGACGAGTCCGCGTACGACCGGGCCCGCAAGGCGCTGTTCGAGGAGGGCATCTCCACGTCGCGGATGTTCCTCGACCCGACGCGGCCGGGCGTGGAGGACCTGATCGACTCGATCATCGCGGGCGTCCGCTCCTCCTGCACGTACGCGGGCGCGAGCTCGCTGGCGGAGTTCGAGGAGAAGGCGGTCGTGGGGATCCAGTCCGCGGCCGGTTACGCCGAGGGCAAGCCGCTGCACGCGAGCTGGAGCTAGCAAGGGGTTTCGGGGTTCGTCTGCGGGGCCGTTGTGGCTGGTCGCGCCGTTCCTCGCGCCCCTTGAGAGGTGGGCCCCCGCGC